>CAYFRH010000001.1:0-2551 GCA_964345345.1 uncultured Puniceicoccaceae bacterium
GTCTCCGGCCCGAGACCGCAGGCGTTGCCTTCATCGGTGTCGATGTGCACTTCCAGCTTGAAGCTTTCGTCCACGCGGACGAGCAACCGGTCGAAGGTGATCCCGATCGGGCCGCCCACCCGCAACTTCATCATATCCCCGGTTTTCACCCCGTAATAGGCGGCGTCTTCCGGGCTCAGGTGGGCGTGCGGGGCGGCGCGGATGACCCCTTCCTCCATCTCGAAAAATCCTTTCGGGCCCATGAGCATGCAGCCCGGCGTGCCCTCGATTTTCCCGGAGAGCCGCACCGGGACATTAAATCCGAGAGCGATGGCATCGGTGTAGGCAAGTTCCACCTGATTAAGCGGCCGACAGGGACCAAGGATACGAAGATTGGAGATGATCCGGCTGCGCGGTCCCACCAGAGTGACGGTCTCCTTTGCAGCGAATTGCCCTTCCTGGTAGAGCCACTTCATCGGCGTCAGCTTGTGGCCCTCACCAAAAAGAATTTCCACGGCCTCTTGGGTTAAGTGGCAATGGCGGGCACTCACATTGACAACAAGAGGATTAGGCGCCGCCTCGGGGGATTCCACGGGCAGCCCCATCTTCCGGTACACGGCTTCCGCGACCAGTTTTTCGATGAGAGCTCGATCAGGCTTTGGCATGGGGTTGTTAAAATCGGATAACTTTTTGAAACCTTTTGGAAGATTACGATCAAAATCATGCAAACCTGTCAAGGCCCTTCCGCATTTTCGACCGGAACAAGAGCAGGAATTTCCGGAGCCAGGACCACGCGGAAACCAAGGCTGTTGCGCTTCGAACCCGTTGGCAGTCCCTTTCTCGCCGCCGACCGAACCCGATCGGCGCTGTCTTTCCAGCTCCCGCCGCGAACGGTCCGCCCACGTCCGCGGGAAAGGTTGACGGGTTCGACCTCCTGCCCTCCGGGATGCCGGTCCCAGTAACGGTCAAGGGTCCATTCGGCCACATTCCCGTGGACGTCATGAAGGCCAAACGCGTTGGGGGGGAAGTGACCGACGGGCAAGGTGCCATAGCGGCCATCGGGAGAAAGACCCTCGATCTTTTCCGGGGAGAAGCGTCCCTGAAAGTTGCCATCTCCGGGCGTGGCCGCGACGCCGAAGGAAAAGGGGGTTGTCGTTCCTGCACGAGCGGCGTACTCCCACTCGGTCTCGGTCGGAAGGCGATATCGATAACCGGCCGGAAGCCGGCCGCCCTCCTGTTCCGTGCGGGTTAATTGCGCGCAAAACCGGCGGGCCTGACGCCATGTCACGGAGTCCACCGGATGCCGGTTCCCCTCGAAACGGCTCGGGTTCTTTGCCATGACGCGGTTCCATGCTTCCTGGGTCACTTCGTATTGAGAAATCCAATAACCATGATCCATGCGGACAAAAGTAATTGAACCCTCGTTGGGCAGGCGGCGGTTTTCCTGCACGGGACTACCCATGCGGAAGCGTCCCGGAGGAATCCACGACATGGGGAGGGAAAGGTACGGAGGCCGCCATCCCTCCCCCGGCTCCGGGCCGGGAAGGGGGCGAAGCGGGACCTCCCACACGATCCGCTCGTGGGGACGTCCCTTGAAATTCCGTTTCACGCTGAGATAATCGCGGACATCCACGGTCACTTCATTGGAGCGCGCGGGAGGCAGCGACAACATGCTGTCCTCGTTCGGCTCAACCGGTTCTCCATTGAGACGAAAGCGAACGGGATTATTGGACTCCACGCGCAGAAAAAGCCGAACCGGACGCGGTTCGAGAGCAAGCTCCGTCACCACCGTTTCCCGATCGCGGACCTCGACGGTCGCGCTCGCCGGATCGTAAGCGGGATGGCGCACCTCCACTTCATGGCGACCCGCCCGCACGGGAATCAGATCCCACCCTTCTCCCTCCGCCAGGGGTGTTCCATTCAGGAGGATCCGGGCCTTGCCGGGATTTTCCGGGGGAAGCCCCTCCCACGAAAGGTCGATCCGGAGGGTTCCGCGGGTCGGAACAAGGGCCGGGACCTTCCATTCCTGCGACTCACCGGGACGCAGGGATTTTTCGGCTTGCTCCGCGCGATAGCCCTCCTTTCGCAGCGTAAAGATTAATTTTTCCCCCGGCGGCAGACGGGTAATTTCCACCGGCGTTTCCCCGAGGTAACGTTCCCGGAAAAGCACCTCCGCCCCGGCTGGCGTGGTCAGGATGCGAAGGCTCGCCGGCAAGGGAGCCTGCCGCGGAACCCACATCACTCCCTCTCCGTCAAGGGAAAGGCGGGTCGTAACCGGGACGTAGCCGTCGCGTTCCGCCCGCAGTTGATACGTCCCCCGCAGAAATCGCTCCGGCAGTTCAAGCTCTCCGCTTTCACCGACTTCTGCCACATAGAACGTTGCCTCCTCCGGCCCGGCAAAGACCCGTGTTCCCGGAACCGCCCGCAACGCGAGGGGTACAAAAGCAAAAGCGAGGTCGAGCTCGATCTCCCGGAGTTCATCGCCCCTTCGCAAAACAAGACGCTGCGGTTCACGCAGAGGAGCCTGGACCGTGACCGGAACCTCCGCCTTGCGAAGCTTGAGAAAAAGCGG
>CAYFRH010000001.1:2651-92718 GCA_964345345.1 uncultured Puniceicoccaceae bacterium
TCGTACAAAAGCCGTCCGGTCGCCACGGCAAGGATCCCCGCGAAGATGAGCATCCATAGCCTCGCAAAGAGAAGTCCGCGCAACCCGAGCCGGAGCTCAAGGGATTTCGGAATCGGCACGCGACCAAGAGTGCGCAGCAGGTAACCTCCCTCCCTCCGCGGCTTACGTTCCAATTCCTCGATTGCCTGGAGGTCGCGCAGAAAAGCCCGGTAGTCTGGGAATCGGGCCGCAGGATTGGATTCGAGGCATTTACTCAGGAAAAGATCCCAGCCCGGCCCTACCTTCGGCCGAACCTTCGAAGGCAGCACCCAGCGACGTTCCGGTTTCTTCCCCGTAAGCAGATAGTACCCCGTCATGCCGAGACAGTAAAAATCGCTCTGCGAATTGGGTGCTTTATGGTTGCGGATTTCCGGACTGAGAATCTCGATCGCGCTGAAACGGTTTTCCCGGTTCCTCGATATGGGTACGAGGACGCCGCTGATGTAGCGCTCAAAAGCACTGTACTGAATCGACTCGAAGAGCCCCGTCCCCGCGAGGCGTGTCCGGTCCTCCTCGTCGAGGAAAAGAAAATCCGGGGAAAGAAAGCAGTGGCGCTGCCCCACCTGGAAGGCCCCGTTCAGAGCCTCCCCGGCCTCGAAAAGACGCCGCTGCACCTCTTCCTGGTCGGGCAAATGTTTCCGGTCCCGGACAAGACGATTGACGGACCTGTAGTTGCCACCTGAATACTCCACGAGAAGACGCCCGCCGATGCGCGTCATCTCCAGCACCTTCAGGAAAGCTTCCTTATCGATTTTCTTCTGTTCCTCGACGGCCGCGCGATAGCGGTTATAGAATCGAGGATCCGCCTTCAGCAGCGCTTCCGGCAGAATATGCAACAGGCAGGGCTCCCGGCGGCCGAGATGGGTGGCCTGATAAAAGTTGCCGAGGATGCTGCCGGAAAGAATTTCATCAAGAAGGTAGGGACCGACGGTCTCCCCGGGATTCGGCAGGTGAATGAATTCGGCCAGCATAGCGACTCAGCGTTGGCTTCCGCCTTTTGCGCGCCTGACCTCGAGAGGAAAGGCCTCCGACGCCGTTCCGCTGTACAAGGTGACATGAGGGAAGGGAATCTCGATTCCCTCCTCATCGAACCGTTCCTTGATTTCGGTCAGGATGCTGTTGCGCAAGAGAAGATAATTTGCCTTTTCGAACCAGAGACCAAAGCGGAACTGCAGCGCGCTTTCGCCGAAACGATCGAAGAGAATGAGCGGCTCCGGATCGTCGAGGGCATAGCGGTTCGCGGTCGCCAGCGCGCGCAGGATTTCCATCACCCGCTTCACATCCTCCTTATAGGCAACCCCGATATCGAGATCCATGCGCCGAATCGGATACCGGGTGATGGTAGTGACCGGCTCCTTCAACATCGCTTCGTTTGGGATACGTACAAAGAGGTTGTCGAGGGTGCGGATCTTGGTCGAGAGCAGGTCGATCGATTCCACGACCCCGAAGGCACCGCCGGTCCGGATAAGGTCACCGATGCGGAAGGGTTTCTCTCCGATGAGAAAAAGGCCGCTGATCAGATTGCTCAGGCTCGTCTGCGCGGCAAACCCGATCGCGACCGTGGCCAAGCCGGCAGTGGCGAGGACACCGGTCAAATCAAAACCGAGTTCCAGCAGGACCGTAATGAAAATCAGCAGCGAGCCCCCGTAGACAATCAATTTGCGCAGCAACTGGGCAACATGCGGGGACTGACGGCTCGAAGGCAGGCGCGCCGCTGCAAAGGCCAGCACTTGGAGGGCGAGGAAACCGAGGAGGACAAAGGCCGCGATCCGTATCGCCGATGCGCTTTCGGGCGTTTCCCATAGCATGTTCCAGTTCATTTGCGCGTCACTCCTTCTTCATTACCGGGTAAATTGGATATCCCGTCCAAAAGTGTTGCCGAAGGAAAACCGATGCAGGTTTTTCTCCGCATTTTCACGGGGCGTACTGAGCAAGGTCAGGCCGCTTTCCATCTCGGGAGCCCCACGCGGGTAGCGGAGACGCGAAGTCTTGTTCCGGTGTTCGTTGTGCACCTCCACGCGACTGCCCCAGAGATGGTGCTGCCCGCAATAGAGGGAAAGGTAACGCGGACGCAGGCAGAGCTTTTCGAAGACGAGATGGTCCGCTGATCGGTTTTCGATCTCCACCGGGCAGACGATATGGTGAGGGTAAATCCGGGAGGTCTCCAGCTCCCGACTGGCCGGAAACGGAAGCGAGTAACAGAACTCCCCTTCCTCAAAGGTCCCGAACCAGGTATCCGAAAGCTGGTTTGTCGGAATCGTACCGACACTATGCTCCTGCTGCCCACCGCTGAAAATCAATTCCAGGAAGACCGGGAGGAAAACGAAAAAGACGCCGCTTTCCCCGGCGGGAAAAGTCACCGGATGAACCGGTTTCACAACAAGCGGCCGATCCGGGACGACCGCGCGCAGGCGGAACTCCCGAGGGGCTTCCCGGAACAGAATCGTCGTCCATTCCAGCCCGTCGGGAATGACCTCCTCAGGCACTTGGGCAATATCGAGAATGTGGGAAACCGTACCCTGCTCACGCGCGAAGCCCCATTCTCTTTCCGCCCGCGCCAGCCAGAGCCGCAAGGGGCCCATGCGGACGAGGGTCACCCGATCCTCGCCAATGCGGCGGGAGGCCCAGAACTGCCGGATACTTCGCATCAGTCCGTTTCCAATAATCCCCGGATGCGCTCAAAAATGCTCTCCACCGGAGCCAATTTTCCCTTGCCCTCGTAGCCACAGGCCAGCATCCCGTCCGCCGTCTCATGCAGGAGGTTTCCCCGGCGCTCGAGTATACGCAAATTGGCCTCCGTTGCCGGATGGGCGAGCATCTTGCCGTTCATGGCCGGGGCCAGAAAGACCGGTGCCCGCGTGGCAAGGTAGATATTGGTGAGAAGGTTTGGCGCCATTCCATGCGCGAACAGGGCGAGGGTGTTCGCCGTCGCCGGTACCACCGCAAGCAGGTCCGCGCTGTCGGCCAGCTCGATATGACCCGGCTGCCAGTTTCCGTCCTCTTCCCACAGGCCCACCGCCACTGGATGACGGCTCAGGGTCTGCAGGGTGATCGGGGCGACGATTTTCGTCGCCGCCTCCGTCATCACCACCCGGACCTCCGCCCCGGCGGCTACCAGCAGGCTCGTCAGGTCGGCCGCTTTGTACGCGGCAATCGATCCAGTTACCCCCAGTACGATTTGTTTGCCTTTCATTGTTCCTTCTCTCCGCTTTTCAGCATGTCCTTGAGGTAAACAAGCCCGCGCTCTCCTGAAAATCTTTTTCCGTCCGACTTGTCCGACTCGTCCGACCCGTCCGACGTTGACAGTCTCACGGGAGCGACCGAAGCTTTTGTGCCTGTCTTATGGAAAGGGAACCCATTAAAAAGTACCGGCCCTATCCACGGGTTGACCTGCCGGACCGGACTTGGCCGAACCAGCGGATTGAACGTGCGCCGTTGTGGTGCTCGGTCGACTTGCGCGACGGCAACCAAGCACTACCCATCCCCATGACCGTGGAGGAAAAAACGGAGTTTTTCGAGCATCTGGTCCAAATCGGGTTCAAGCAGATCGAGGTTGGCTTCCCAAGTGCCTCCGAGACAGAATTCCGCTTTCTGCGCAAACTGATTGAGGAAGACCGCATTCCGGAAGACGTCACGGTGCAATGCCTCGTGCAATGCCGGGAACATCTTATCCGGCGCACCTTCGAGGCGATCGAAGGCGCCCCCGGAGCAATCATCCATTTCTATAACAGCACAAATCCGCTGCAGCGGGAAGTCACCTTTCGGATGAGTCGGGACGAAATCCGCATGATCGCCATGGAAGCGGCCGGGCTGGTGCGGGAACTTGGTGCAAAAAGCGGGTGTCCGCGCCTTCGCTACCAATATTCCCCGGAGAGTTTTTCCGATACGGAGCTGGAATACGCCCTCGAGGTTTGCGAAGCGGTCAAAGGCGTTCTTGAACCGACCCCTGAAAACAAGCTCATCCTCAATCTTCCCGCCACCGTCGAACTTTTCACGCCGAACGTTCATGCCGACCAGATCGAATGGTTCTGCCGCCACATATCCGACCGGGACAGCGTTCTTATCAGCCTGCACACGCACAACGACCGGGGAACCGGGGTGGCCGCAACCGAACTCGGCCTCATGGCTGGCGCGGATCGTGTTGAAGGGACTCTCTTTGGCAACGGAGAGCGTACGGGGAATCTCGATATCGTCACCGTTGCCCTCAATCTTTACACTCAAGGTGTCGAACCGGGCCTCGATTTCAGCCGCCTGCCCGAAACCCGTTCCCTATATGAGAGGACCACGCGCATGAGCGTGCACGAACGGCACCCCTACGCCGGCGACCTTGTCTTTACGGCTTTTAGCGGATCGCATCAGGACGCCATCAAAAAGGGCATGGATGCCCGGAAAAAACGCACCGACGGCCGGTGGTTGGTTCCCTATCTTCCCATCGACTGCGAGGATATCGGGCGGACTTACCAGGCCATTATCCGGATCAACAGCCAAAGCGGCAAAGGCGGCGTGGCCTATGTGCTCGAACGGAGCTACGGGATCGACATGCCCAAACGGATGTATCCGGAATTCGGCATGGTCGTCACCCGCCTCGCCGATGACCAGACTGCTGAACTCAACAGTCTACAGGTCTGGGAGGCCTTTGAGAAGGAGTACCTCCAGCGAAGAAAACCCCTCGAACTATGTGATTACTTTGTGGAGCACCGCCCGCGTGAGGTCCATCGCATCCACCTGCGCGCGGACATCACTTTCAAAGGCGAACCTCGATCAATCGAGGGGAGTGGCAACGGACCCATCGCCGCCTTCGTGAGCGCCCTCGACCACGCCTCCCTCAAGGACTTCACCCTCCTCGACTACGCCCAGCACGCCATCACGCGCGGCAGTGCAGCCGATGCCGCCAGCTTTGTCGAAATCCAGCGCCGGTCCGACGGCCATCCGTTCTGGGGGGCCAGCATCGATTCCAATGTCGAGGCCGGGGGCCTGCTCGCCCTCGTCAGCGCCTACAACCGCGCCCACCACAGCGAGGTTCCCTCAGCGGGCAAGCAGACGACGGAAAAGGCTGAGCAGTAGATAGGCGCTCCCGGCAAGAAGAATGATGGAGGGGCCGGCCGGCCAATCCGCCCCATAACTTAGAGCGAGCCCAAAGGTGACAAATAGGGCGGTCAGAGCGCTGGACACCACCATCCCTGCCGCCACCGAGCGAACAAAGGGACTCGCCATCGCCGCCGGAATCGTCAGAAGGGCGACCACAAGAATCACGCCGACCATGGAGACCAGCAGCACCACCGTGCAGGCGACGAGGCAAAGCAGCAGCGTGTAGCCGGCACCGGTCGGAATTCCCCGCAGCTTCGCGAATTCCTCGTCAAAGCACAACGCCTGCAGGCGGCTGTACCCGAAAACGACGACAAGCAAAAGTACCGCATCGAGCACAGCCACGAGGACGAGATCAGTTCCGGAAAGAATGAGGATATTGCCGAACAGATAACTCAGCGGATCCACATATCCGGGGGTTTCAAAAAGAAAGACCAGTCCCGTCGCCATGCCGACCGCCCAGACCGCTCCAATGACGCTGTCTTCGCGTTCCATGTCCATTCCGCGAACGGCGGAAATCAGCAGGGCCGCGAAGAGGGCGGCCGCGAGGGCTCCGAACATCGGGTGTAACCATTCGAAACCATGGACACGCTGCAGCCAGATGGCCGCACCAATGCCGCCGAGGACGGCATGGGAAATGGCCCCCGCCACGTAGCTGATCCGCTTCACGACCACGAGCATACCCGTCATCCCGAAAGCGAGACTGGCAAGGAGACCTGTAGCGAGAGCCATGCGCAGGAACCCCATGTCCTCGTCCCCAAGGGCATGGAAAAACTCCATCATGGCCGACTCTCTTCCCCGAGGTTATGCTGGTGCACCACCGCTTGCACCGGGCCTCCGTAGAGGCTCTCGATGGAAGCGTCGGGGACGGATTCCAGTGGATGAAGGACGGCGGTTCGGTTGACACAGAGAACTTCATCGACCAAAGCACTCACAAAGGCCGTGTCATGGGAAACAAGGACAAGGGTCAGTTCCTCATGCAGCTTGCGGAGGCGCTCGAGTAGTCGCGCCTCGGCATGCGCATCCACCATGGCGGTGGGCTCGTCAAGGAGCAGGATTTCCGGCTCGCCGACAAGGGCGCGCGCAATGAGAACGCGCTGTTTAATTCCCCCCGAGAGATGGGAATAACGCTCACGGCGGTATGGCAGCAACTCCATTTCCTCCAGCACGCGCTCCGTGACCAACCGATCCACGCGTCGGGAGGGGCCGGAAGAGAGGCCGTTAATTCGGCCCGAGCGCACAATCGTCTCTACGTCGATGGGGAAAAGCGGGTCGAATTGTGCGCTTTGGGGCATGTAGCCGAGGCGCCGGCGGACCTTGTGGGGGGAGCATCCGAAAATCCGGACGGAACCCCGGCAAGGACGAACCATGCCAAGAAGGAGTTTCAGAAAGGTGCTTTTGCCCCCGCCGTTCGGCCCAACGAGGCAGAGGGTCTGCCGTCGCCGAACCTCCACACTCACGTCCTCCAGCACGGTCAGCTCGCCGTACCGAACGCTCGCGTGCCGACATTCAATGATAAGCTCGTCGTCGTCCACTCAAGCCCCTTCCTCCCTTGCGAAAGCGCGCGCCAGCTTCTGCCCGATCCGGCGCATTTCCGCCTCCCAATCCGGAGCTAGAGGATCAATCTCGACCACTTCGGCCCCAATCGCTTCCGCAAGAATATCGGCGTGACGCCGGCTTTCCTCGGGCTGTACAAAAATTGTCCGGATTCCCTGTTTCCGTGCCTCCCGCATATGGGAGCGAAGCTGCTGCATGCTCGGGGCACGGACGGGGCCGGCAAGGGCCACCTGCCGAAGATTGTAGCGATCCGCGAAATACCCCATGGCCGGATGATAAATGTAGAAGGCCCGTCCGGAATAGGGCTCAAGTAATTGGGCGAGGTCGCTGTCGAGGCGGAGGATTCGTTCCCGGAGTGTGGCGGAACGCCGTCGTACCTCTTCCGCGTTTGCAGGACGCAACCCGGCGAGGGCCTCGGCCACCAAACCGATTTGCCCAGCCACCCGGCGGGGATCCATCCACGTGTGCGGATCCATCTGCGCGGCGTGATTGCGGTGGGGTTCGTGATCGTGATCGTGATCGTGGTCATGAACATGCCCTTGCCGGAAGGGAATCAATTCCACTGCGTCGCGCACATCGACAACGAGGGCGTTCTCCCCGGGTCCACTTCCGTTTCCGAGAAGGGAACGCTCGTAGCCGACACCCGTGCGCACGAACAGATCCGCCGATTCGAGAAAGCGGATAGTTGTCGGGCGAGCCTCGAACAAGGCGCAGCTGCTTCCTGAATCGTGCACGCAGTGGACCTGCACCGCCTCGCCTCCCAGCTCCTGGACGAGGGCGGTCCATGGTTCCACCGCCACGGCCACGCGAAGTTCGGCCGGATCGCTCGCACCTTCAGCAGCAGCGGCGAGAATCCCGACCGCAATTATTGCAAGAGCCTTTCGTTTCATATGAAAAAAGCAGCAGCGTGTATCGGAAAGGTCAAGCGCATGGGGGGAGGGAGAAGGGAAAAAGGTAGCCATCGCGTTGCCGTATCCGCACATTAGGAGAGATGGATTGGACGATCTGGACGGCGCATTGGGACGCGGGACTTTGGTGGTTGCTGCTGCTGGTCCAACTAGTCGGCATCGTCATGGCCGGAAACGTAATTCTCTCGGACCGCTCCACCCAGGGCACGGTGGCGTGGGGCGTGAGCCTGCTGCTGGCCCCGCTGGTGGCGATTCCCCTCTACGTTTTTTTTGGACGCAACCGCCTCGACACCTATGTGGCGGCACGACGGCGGGTGGACCGGCAGGTTGCGCGCGTCCACGGCTCCGGCCCGACAAACGAAAACGGCCGGGGCACGTCGGGGGAGCGCAAACTGCTTCCCTGGAGGTTGGTCGAAAACCTCGCCAAGATGCCATTCAGTGGCGGCAATTCCACCCAACTTTACTTTGCCGGACAGGAGACCTTCGACGACCTCCTCCGAAGCCTCGCCGAGGCGCGGGAAATCATCCTTTTCCAGTTCTTTATTTTTCGCGATGACGAACTTGGGCGCCGCTTCATCGAAGTGCTAAAGGAACGGGCGCGGACGGGGGTCAAGGTCTGTTTTCTGGTCGACGCGATCGGCAGTCGACAGCTTTCCCGATCAGTTTACCGCGAGCTGCGGGAAGCGGGCGTGGAAACGGGCGTTTTTCTTCCCGGACGGACGTGGCGGGGTCGGCTGCGCGTGAATTTTCGCAATCACCGGAAAATCGTCATTGTGGACGGGCGCGAGGCATGGGTCGGCGGCAATAACATCGGACTCGAGTACACGGGACGCGATCCCGCCTTCGGCCCGTGGCGCGACACCCATCTGCGGATTCGCGGACCGGTCGTCGACGCCGCCCAACTTGCCTTTGTGGAGGACTGGTACTGGGTTACCCGGCGCATGCCACCGGTCCGCTGGAATGTGGCCGCCCCCGAGCCGGAGGGGGTGCAGGCGCTCTGTTTCGCCACCGGGCCGGTCGACCTCGAAGACAGTTGCACCCTCGCCCACGTCCACATGATCAACCGGGCGCGCTACCGTTTATGGATTCACAGTCCGTATTTTGTTCCCTCGGAGGAGATCATTGTCGCCCTGCAACTGGCGGCGATGCGCGGCGTGGATGTACGGATCCTCCTTCCTTCCACCGCCGACAAGAAACTGGTCTGGTTAAGCTCTTACTACTACAGTTCCCACCCGCAGCTGCGCGGGATCCGTTTTTTCCGGTACCAGAAGGGGTTTTTTCATAGTAAGCTCCTTCTTCTTGACGAGGAACTGGTCTCCCTCGGCACAATCAATTTCGATAACCGTTCTTTTCGGATCAACTTTGAAGTCACCCTCCTCATGCTGGACGAGAAAGTCGTCCGCCAGTGTCACGAACAGATGTTGCGCGATTTCGCGGACGCGGTCGAGGACCCGCCGGATCCGCTTGCCCAACAGAAAGTTTTCTTCCGTCTCGCCGTGCGCAGTGCGCGCTTGTTGTCCCCCCTTTTGTAAGCGGGCCCTGGCTTATGCCGGCCGGACACCCTACCTTTCGGGCAAGGCAAAGGTATCCCCGGTCGCCTGCATCCAGCACGCAATCTCCTCCTGCAGGCGCTTGCGTTCCAGCCAATAGCGGGAGTTGAAAGCGAGGTTCACCTGTTCGTACGGGTCCTCGGCAAGGTGATGCATCATGAAAGGCTGTCCCTCAAAGGCACAGTATTTCCAACCATCCTGCGTAACGACGCCCCGCCAGGGGCGATCAATGCTGTAGCTGTGGCAGGTGGGAATCACTATTTGCAGAAAGCCGCTCTCCACATTTTCGGGAAGGTCTTTTTCCTTCAATCGCAACCCGCTCCCATCCCGGCCGTGCATCCAGTCGGGCACGGGAACCCCGCAAAGCCACTTGTTCCGGGGAATAGTTCCGCCTCCAATCCATTCATGGAATCCACCCCGCCGTTCCGGATCGGTGACGCAAAAGGCCGCGCGCCCGTCCTTTTCCTTAAAGCCTCCAGGATGCCATTTCCCAAAAAAGCCGGCTGATTTTTCCTCCATATCCTTTTGACACCCTTCTATGGGATTGAAGAAGGTTTACCCTTTGGCCATACGGCCATAGACGGGACTTAATCCACAACCAACTTCTTACCTAATCCATGTGCGGAATCTGTGGCGAACGGCGCTTTGATGGAAACGAACCAGGAGCATCAACGCTCCGGGACATGATGGCCGTGATGCAACGCCGCGGACCGGACGGGGTTGGGCTGCTGCAGCGCGGGCCGGTTGCGTTCGGTCATCGGAGGCTCAAAATCATCGACTTGAGCGACGCGGCGCAGCAACCGATGGAGGATCCCTCGCTGGGACTGGCCATCGTCTACAACGGGGCCATCTACAATTATCCGGAATTGCGCGCCGAGCTGGAGGACATGGGGTACCGTTTTTTCAGCCACGGCGACACGGAGGTCATCCTCAAAGCCTACCACGCATGGGGAAAAGGCTTTGTGCAGCGCCTCAACGGCATGTTCGCCTTCGCCATTCACGAGCGCGAAACGGGGCGCCTTCTCCTCGCCCGCGACCGCCTCGGAATCAAGCCGTTTTACTACAGCAAGGTCAGCGGCGCCTTCCGCTTTGCCTCGAGCCTGCCCGCCCTGCTCAAGGCAGGCGACGTCGACACGGGTCTCGATCCCGTCGCCCTTCATTATTATCTCTCCTTCCACTCGGTCGTGCCCGCTCCGCGGACGCTCCTTAAGGGCGTGCGCAAGCTCCCGCCGGCAACCCTCGCGGTTCTCGAGCCGGACGGGACCCTGCGCGAGGAAACGTATTGGTCACTTCACTACGGAACCAAACCTGAACAGGCAAACTGGGGAAAAGAAGACTGGGAGGAAGCCACCCTTTCCGTAATGCGCAAGGCGGTACGGCGACGACTTGTCGCCGATGTCCCGGTGGGCGTCCTCCTCTCCGGCGGACTCGATTCGAGCCTGATTGTCGGCCTGTTGGCCGAACACGACCACCAACAGGTGGACACGTTTTCCATCGGATTTGAAACGGTCGGGGACGAAAAGGGGGATGAATTCACGTATTCAGATGTCATCGCGGAGCGGTTCGGAACGAGGCACCATCAACTGCCGATCGATTCAAACCGTGCCCTGCCCGCCCTGCGCGAATGCATCGGGCAGATGTCGGAGCCGATGGTCAGTCATGACAATGTCGGCTTTTATCTCCTTTCCCTGGAAGTCGCGAAATCGGTCAAGGTCGTGCAAAGCGGGCAGGGAGCGGATGAAATTTTTGGCGGATACCACTGGTACCCGCCGCTTCTGGAAAGCACAAACCCCCTTGACGATTACAGCCGGGTCTTCTTCGACCGCGACCACGCGGAGTTCCGCGAAACCGTCGCGGAACGCTTTCAGGAAGAGGATTTCGCGCGGGATTTCGTCTCCCGTCATTTCGCCCAGCCCGGAGCGGAGCGTCCCATCGACAAGGCCATGCGTCTCGACACCCTGGTGATGCTCGTGGACGATCCTGTTAAGCGCGTGGATAACAACACGATGGCGGCCAGCCTCGAAGCCCGCGTTCCTTTTCTCGATCACGAAGTGGTGGAATTCGCGGCGCAGGTTCCCCCGGAGTTAAAAATCCCCGAAGACGGCAAATACATTCTCAAGGAAGCGGCGCGGAAAATCATTCCCTCCGCGGTGATCGACCGGCCCAAGGGCTACTTTCCCGTTCCCGCCCTTAAATACCTCCAGGGAGATTTTCTCGCCATGGCAAAGGATGCCCTTCTCAACGGGACCGCTCGCCGCCGCGGCCTCTTCCAAGCGGCCTACGTGGAAAAATTGCTTGCCGACCCGGAGGCCCACCTCACGCCGTTGCGCGGTTCCAAGCTCTGGCAGCTGGCCTTGCTGGAATCCTGGCTGCAGACCCACGGGATCGACTGATTGTCCATGAACCTGCTTCCCATCGACATTCCATGAAAGCTCTTATCTCCGAACCCGGTACGGTCCTGCAGTGCGGCTGGGGCCGCCTCCTTTTCGGCGATACCTTTCCCTCGCCGGCCACCCTTGCCGAGGAAATCCTCGCCGAGGATCCGCGGCAGCGGGACATTGCCTTGTACCTCGTCGATCCGCATATCCTGCTCAATCAAGCACCGCAGAAAATCTTTCTCGATCCCTCCAACACCTACCGGCTCGCCCTTTCCGACTATCAGAAAAGCGAACGTCCCCTCAGCGGGTTCCACATTCGACCCCTCCGCCACAAAGAGGAAATTGATGAGGTAAACCGGATTTACACCGGTCTCGGCATGATGCCGGTCAAGGAGGAATTTGTCTGGCAGCAACGGGACTCCGACCTCATCACCTACGTCCTCGCGATCCGGGCCGGGACGGAGAAGGTACTCGGGGTCGCCATGGGAGCCGACCACCGCGCCTGCGGCGCGCACATGCCAAACCGCTGCAGTGTCTGGGCGGTCGCCGTTGACCCACAGGCGGAGCTGCCGGGTGTGGGCGAATCCCTCGTCCGGCATCTGATTGAGCATTACCAGGAACTCGGGCGCGAGGAAATGGATGTATCGGTTGTTCATGACAATGACAAGGCCTTGAAGCTGTACGAAAAGCTTGCATTCAAACGCATCCACGTATTCGCCGCCAAATGCCGAAACCGGGTGAACGAGCCTTTATTCGTCGGCTCCAACGATTTCGACCAGTACAATCCGTACGCCCGCATCATCATCGACGAGGCTTTGCGCCGGGGCATCGCCGTGGAACCGATCGACCCGGCCCGGGGCTACTTTCGGCTGAGCCTCGGCGGGCGCAGCATCACCTGCTGGGAATCGCTCAGTGAAATGACCTCCGCCATCGCCCTCAAACGGACCGACGACAAGCAATTCACCCGCGACATTCTCAAAAAGGCGGGCCTCTCCGTTCCCGACCAGATCGTCGCGGGGGATGAGAAAGCCGACCTCCGGTTTCTCGAAAAACATCGCAGCGTCGTGGTCAAACCGCTCCAGGGGGAACAGGGACAGGGGATCTCCGTCGATATTCGGTCCGAGGAAAGCCTTCGACAAGCAATCGGCAAGGCCCGGGAGCACGGGGAAACCGTACTTCTGGAGCAATGCATCGACGGCAGAGACCTGCGCATAATCGTCATTAACAAGGAAGTGGTGGCGGCGGCCATCCGGCGACCCCCGTCGGTAATCGGTACCGGCGATCACGCGATCCGGCAGTTGATCGAGCGGCTCAGCCGCCGCCGCAGCTCGGCCACCGGCGGAGAGAGCCACATCCCCATTGATGAGGAAACGGAACGTTGCCTGCGGCGGCAGGGCTATCAACTGGACGACCTCCTCGGAAAGGATGTTTCCATTGAGGTGCGGCGCACCGCCAATCTCCACAAAGGGGGCACGATGCACGACGTCACCGGGCAGCTGCACCCGCAACTCGCCGAGGCGGCCGTGAAAGCCTCCTTAGCCCTGGAGATCCCCTTGGTCGGTCTTGACATGATTGTGGAAGCGCCGGATAGGCCCACCTACGCGCTCATTGAAGGAAACGAACGACCGGGCCTCGCCAATCACGAACCCCAACCCACTGCGGAAAAATTCATCGAGTTTCTTTTTCCGCAAAGCCTGCCCCCGCTGCCATAATGCCATTATCCATGAAACTTCCGCCCATCGACTCGGATTACTTGAAGGATACCCTTCTCCGCCTTCTTGGAATCCACAGTCCCACCGGTTACACGGATCCGATTGTCCGGGAGGTCTGCGAAGAGCTGGAACGTCTCGGCATCCCCTATGAAATTACCCGGAGGGGGGCGATCCGGGCGACTTTGGCAGGTCGTTCCTACAGTCCGGACCGGGCCGTTGTCACCCACCTCGACACGCTTGGAGCCATGGTGCACCGTCTTCTCCCAAACGGACGCCTCGGCGTGGTCCCCGTTGGCAACTGGTCGGCCCGCTTCGCCGAAGGGGCACGCATTTCCCTCTACACCGACAAGACCGTCTACCGTGGGACCATGCTTCCCCTGAAGGCCTCCGGGCATGTCTACGACGAGGAAGTGGACCGGCAACCGGTATCATGGGATAATCTGGAATTACGCATTGATGAGGACGCTACGGACCGGGAAGACCTTGACCGTCTGGGCATTCAGCCGGGCGATTTTGTCGGCGTCGATGCCCGGCCGGAATTCCTTCCCAACGGCTACCTGAATGCCCGCCATCTCGATGACAAAGCCGGCGTCGCGGCCATGCTCGCAGCAGCCAAAACCATCGCGGAACGCAAGAGCGAGCTTCCCGTGGAATGTCATTTCCTCTTTACCATTTCGGAGGAAGTGGGCTCGGGGGCTTCTGCCGTACTGCACGGAGATGTGGCGGAAATGGTTTCCGTCGACAACGGAACCGTGGGACCCGGTCAGAATTCCTTCGAAAAAGGAGTCACCATTACCATGGCCGATTCAACAGGGCCTTTCGACTATCATCTAACCCACCATCTGCTTAACCTCTGCCAGCGTTTCCGGCTCTCTCACCAGCGCGATGTTTTTCGCTACTATCGATGTGACAGCGCTTCAGCGCTGGAGGCTGGCAACGACATCCGCACCGCTCTTGTCGCCTTTGGGGTGGACTCCAGTCACGGATACGAGCGGACACATATGTCTTCCCTGACGTCCATTGCCCAATTGCTGGTCGCCTATGCCCACAGTAATCTGGTTTACCAGCAACAGAGTAGCATGGGGACAATCAAGGAATTTCCCAAGACCCGGAAAACCGATCTTTCCTACATGCACACTGAACAGACGGAAAGCCTTTCGCAAGTTCCTCCGAAAACGACCCCGGAACAAGACCGAAAGCCGAAAACGGAGACCTAAACAAGCGTGTTTTCCACCGTCGCAAGCAACCAACCGAGAGTCCCCGGCGAGGGATTATACCTCGGCCGTGGGAGACTTCTGGTGAAAGGTCAGAGCCTTGCCGTCCTTGGCAACCGAGACATGAACTGTCTCTCCTTCCTTCAGATCGCCGCGCAGGAGGGACTCCGCGAGGGGATCCTCGAGATACTGTTCCACAGCGCGGCGCAATGGCCGTGCCCCGAACTTCTCGTCGTACCCTTGATCGATAAGGAAATCACAGGCTTCCTCGTTGACCTCGAGCGGCATCTTTCTCTCCGCCAGTCGTGACTTGATCCCCTTCATCTCGATATCGACGATCCTGCGAAGGTGTTGCCGCGAGAGCTGATGGAAGACGATGAGGCTGTTGATACGGTTCAGGAACTCCGGTTTAAAGACCCGGCGGGCCTCATCGAGAATCTTCGACTTGGTCTTTTCGAAGTTGTCCTCGAAATCGTCTTCCCCAAAACCAAGGCCCTGATTCTTTTGCAGAATGTGGGCACCCACGTTGGAGGTCATGATGATGATCGTATTGCGGAAGTCCACAGTGCGTCCAAGGCTGTCGGTGAGACGACCCTCTTCGAGCACCTGTAGCAGGATTTGCACGACATCCGGATGTGCCTTTTCAATTTCGTCGAAGAGAACGACGCAATAGGGCTTGCGGCGTACCGTTTCCGTGAGCTGCCCCCCTTCTTCATAACCGACGTAGCCGGGAGGTGAGCCAATGAGCCGGCTAACGGAGAATTTCTCCATGTACTCGGACATATCGAGTTGTACGATCGACTCCGAATCGCCGAAAATGGACTCCGCAAGGGTTTTCGCGAGGTGCGTCTTCCCTACCCCCGTCGGGCCCATGAAGAGGAAAGAGCCGATCGGACGACGAGGATCTTTCAAATCGGCACGGCTGCGCCGCAGCGCTTTGGAGATCGCCACGGTGGCTTCATCCTGGCCGACCACAGTGGCCTGCAGCTCGTCCTCGAGGTGGAGAAGTTTTTCGGATTCCTTTTGCTCCATCCGCTGAAGAGGAATACCGGTCCAATCGCTGACAACCTGCACCATATCCTCGGTATCGACAAGGATGCGCTGTTCGGCCCGGTTTTTCTTCCAATCCTCGATCATTTCATCACGTTCCTGACGGAGCTGCTTTTCCTGATCGCGAAACTTGGCCGCGTCCTCGAATTGCTGTTTGCTGATGCACTCTTCTTTTTGCCCGCAAACCTCTTCGACCCTTTTTCCCATGGCCTCGATTTCAGGCGGGCGATTGAGGGAGTTGATACGAGCCCGTGCGCCTGATTCGTCGAGAACATCAATGGCTTTGTCCGGGAGAAAACGGGACGTAATGTAACGTTCCGAAAGGCGCACCGCCGAATCGAGAGCAGCCTCGGTGAAATCAACATTATGATGTTCCTCGTACTTCGGCGCGATTCCTTTCAGGATCTGTACGGAGTCTTCCAAGTTAGGGGCATCCACCATCACGCTCTGGAAGCGGCGATCGAGGGCACTGTCCTTTTCGATGTACTTGCGATACTCGGCGAGCGTGGTTGCCCCGATGCACTGCAGTTCGCCCCGGCTGAGAGCCGGTTTGAAAATGTTGGATGCGTCCATGGCCCCTTCAGCTGCACCGGCTCCAACGATGGTGTGGAGCTCGTCGATGAAGATAATGACGTTCTTGGCGCGCCGAATTTCGTCCATAACCGCCTTGATCCTTTCCTCGAACTGGCCGCGATATTTCGTGCCCGCGACCATAAGAGCGAGGTCAAGAGTGATAAGGCGTTTGTCCGCGAGAATTTCCGGAACGACACCGTTGGCGATTTCAAGGGCAAGGCCCTCAACGATAGCTGTCTTACCAACTCCGGCTTCCCCGATGAGAACGGGATTGTTCTTGGTGCGACGGCAGAGAATCTGCACGACACGGCGGATTTCCTGTTTGCGTCCAATCACCGGATCCAGTTCCCCATTCCGGGCGAGCTCGGTCAGATCACGGCCAAACGCCTTGAGAGCGGGCGTCTTCATTTCCCGCTTTTCATCTGCAGCGGGTCCGCCTCCAGCCCCTGCGGGACTTTGCCCGGATGGCTCGTTTTGCGACCCGCCTCCTTCGCCTTCACCAGCAAAGTTGGGATCCAACTCGCTGAGGATTTCGTCCCGGCAGCGTTCGATGTCCACTTCGAGACTCTTCAAAACACGCGCGGCAACTCCATCGCCTTCCCGAAGAAGGCCAAGAAGGATATGTTCCGTACCGACATAACTGTGATTGAGTGACTTCGCTTCCTTGCCGGCAAGGGCGAGAACTTTCTTCACCCGTGGCGTGTAGGAAATATTTCCGGAGGGCTTGGCGGCCGGACCTTTGCCGACTTGCTTTTCCACGGCATTTCGGACGGTATCCAGGTCGAGTCCCATTTTCTGAAGCACGTTCACGGCCACACCCTGGCCGAGATTGATGAGGCCGAGAAGCAAGTGCTCGGTGCCCACATAATTGTGATGAAACCGATCGGCTTCCTTGCGGGCGAGGGCGAGGACCTGCTGGGCTCTAGGCGTAAAATTGTTCATTGGTTCCATTGTTATTCTTTCTGTTCCGGGTTGGGCTGCGGCTCAATATTACTAAATGTCAGAGGTGGAAAAGATGCGAATTGTTCCCTCATTTTTTCGGCTCGCATCGCGTCCCGCTCTTCCGATTCAACGTCTCCTTGCGCAATACATTGCACGTGGCCAGGTTGGACTTCCATCGTCATGCGGTCGATTTGACCCCGACACTTTTCGGGCAACATGCGCAGATCAACAGCAAGACGCAAGAGGCTAAGCAAATTCACGGCTTCCTCCGAGCTTAAAAGATGCCCATTTTTAAGGATACCGTGTGCGCGCCCGATTTTATCCAACAAGGCCTGCGATTCCTTTTCGAGTAAAACGGCGCGGGCGTTGAATTCCTGCTCAATGATGGCGTGCAGGATGTTTATCAGGCGCTTGACAATCTGTTCCTCGGATTCGCCAAGCGTCTGCTGGTTGCTGATCTGAAAAATGCTCCCGGTGGCCTCACTTCCCTCTCCAAGACTACCGCGAACGGCGAGGCCAAGTTGATTGACCATCCGGACCACCTTTTCCATGTGTTCCCGTATTACAAGCCCGGGAAGGTGTAGCATAGCGGAAGCCCGCATGCCGGTGCCGAGGTTGGTTGGGCAGGCGGTCAGGTATCCGAGTTCATCGGAGAAAGCATAATCCAGATGGTCCTCAATGGAGGAGTCGAGGGCGTCGACTTCCTCCCATGCTTTCCGGAAATTGAACCCACTGCGGACGCATTGCATGCGCAGGTGGTCCTCCTCGTTTATCATGATAACGAGGCCCTGCCCCGGAGAAACGAGAACACCCCCGCCCTCTTCCTGTTCGGCCAATTCCCGGCTGACGAGGCGCCGCTCGAGCAGAATTTGCCGTTCCAATGATTGTAGGTCTGCAATTTTGAAATGGAATCCTTTTTGAAAGGCCAGCAATGGGGACAAAGTGGCCAAACAGCTCTGCAAAACCTTCTCCCGTTGAGACGATTCGGCCCACGCGGGAAACGATTCTCCCTCCAGATTGCGGGCGAGACGGATGCGCGTGGAAAGGACGATCGGCTCCGATGCCAGGCCACCGTCCGTCAACTCCGCCTTTCCTTCGATGAGCGGGGTAATGAGCATACGTCAGCTCTCCTCCCCGACGGTGGCGGCGAGAGCGGCTTTCGCCTCGGCGATCTGGTCGCGCAAGCGGGCGGCTTCCTCGTAATTTTCAACCTCGACGGCTTCGTGCAGCCCTTTCTCAAGATCCGTAATGTGGCGTTTTCGGCTCATACGGGCAATGGCCCGGCGCGGGACTTTGCCCCGGTGGACGGTATCCTTGTGCATATTCGCGAGCATGGGTTCGACGATACTGTAGAACGCCCGGTAGCACTCCGGACATCCGAAACGTCCAGTTTTCTTAAAATCAGCGGGCGTGAACCCACAGGCCTCACATTGTAAATCCTCTTTCCCGCCCAAAGCCACTGGGGGCTGGGCCAGAAAGTCAGCGAGCGAAAAACCTTCCGGATTAGTCACGCTTTCCTTGTAGGGGCAATCCTCGCAAAGGTCCACTTTGTGGATCTTGTTGTTGATGATCTGCGTAAGGTGAATTGTCGCGGGCTTATTGCAGTTCTTACACTGTTCCGGTTTTGCCATAATAAAAAGATAACGGAGATTGGCGTTTTTTTCCAGCCTTTGAAGCGAACCTAGCGAATAAAGCGACCGTCTTTGCGGGACTTTACCTGGAAAGCATCGAGAAGCCGGTGGGTTAGAGCACCCGGAGTTCCGTCTCCGATCGTCCGCTCGTCCACTTCGACAACGGGAATCACTTCGGCGGCGGTACCGGTCAGGAACATTTCCTCGGCCGTCCAGATATCGTAGCGTGTCAAGTTCCTCTCCTCGCAGGGCATGTCGAGATCCGCCATCAGTTCGACAACGGACTGGCGGGTAATCCCTTTGAGGGCACCGGCTTCCGTCGGCGGGGTGAACCAGCAATCTCCGTCCCGGATGAAGACATTGTCACCAGTACATTCGGCGACGTAACCCTGATCATTTAGCATGAGCGCCTCAAGGCAACCGGACCGCTGGGCATCGGCCTTGGCGAGGATGTTGTTGAGGTAATTGAGGGATTTGACCATCGGAGGCAGGGCGGCCGGATTAATCCGACGGGTTGGCGAAGTGATAATGCGCAGACCCTCGGTATAAAACTCTTTCGGGTAGAGCGTGATGGTGTCGGCAATGATAATGACCTGGGGTGACGTGCAACTGGTATGGCTGAGGCCTAAAGAGCCCACTCCGCGAGTGACAATAACGCGGATATAGCCATCGATCAGGTCATTGGCCCGGCAGGTTTCGCAAATGGCCTCCGCCATCTCCTCCTCCGTGCAGGGCATTTCGAGGAGAATCGCTTTGGCCGACTTTTGCAGGCGGATAAGGTGCTCCTTTAACTTGAATATGCAGTTTTGATACAGGCGAATTCCCTCGAAAATCCCGTCCCCGTACAGCAGGCCGTGGTCGAAGACGGAAATCTTCGCATCGCTTTCGTCGACAAGGGAACCATTCAAATAGACCTTCATATTTCAGTAGAGCCGTATGCTATTCCGGCCCGATGGAGAGGCAAGGACAAGGCTTTCTCAGCCGAGGGAATTTTCGAGCAGATCCAGAAACCCCCGGGAACCCGCGGCAATGCGGCAGAACGGGCCCTCAAGAGAAAATTGGCGCAAAGGGAACGGTCCGCTCCCAAGGAAACGGTAAGGACAACCGGCTGCTTCCAGAAGCGCGACGGCGGCGGCGATATCCCAGACCTTGACGCGCTCGTCGAGGACCCCGTCGAGCTTTCCGGTAGCCACATAGGCGATCTGCAGGGCGGCGCTGCCGAGGGACCGGACCCGGTAAGAACGCAGAAGAGGAAAAAGGGCCTCTGCGGTCGGGACTGGCAAAGGAAAGTGGAGGCCAATAATGCCGGATTTGGGCTCGAAGGGCCGTCGCTGAGGGACAAGGCGGCTCCCGTTGGCCCGAAGGGAATGTCCCGGACCGCCTTCGAGCAGCTCGTCCCGGCAGCCATCGTAAAGAAGGCCAAAAACCGGCTGTCCCTCCTTTAGCAGAGCAAGAGAGATTGCGCAGAAGGGAATCCCAAGGGCGTAATTATTGGTTCCATCCACCGGATCGAGGAGCCATGTGTATTTGCTTTTCAACTCGACCTCTTCATCGACGAGCCCGGATTCCTCCGATAAATAAAAGTCTTCGGGAAAAAAACGGCGCAGCTCCCGGATGATCTGTTCCGAAATCGCGAAATCGGCAAAGGTCACGCGGGTTTCGTCGGCTTTCCATTCGGAGGCGACCTTGCCAAGCTGCCGACAAAAGAAGGGAACCTGGTTCCGGACCGCGACCCGTGCGGCATTCACGCGATGGCGAAGAGCTTTATCCACGTACGGCCTTGGCTTACCGAAATTTCAGAGGACGAAGGGAACGCCGCCGCGGCTTTTCCGAAGGTGCCGGAGAGGAGCCCTCGGAACTCTCCTTCTTTTCGATTTCGCTTTCGTCCGGCTCCAGGAGAGCCCGTTTTTCCACGATGAACGGCTTTTCGATGATCATCGGGAACTCGGCCACAGCGAGGGTCCGGCCGGGGACCCTCGTGACGGATGGGCTGTCTTCCGGCGCTGCGGCGCGCCGGGCTTCGAGTTTCCCGATACGGTCGACCTGCCGCAGGATCCGGGTTTCCGCCTGTGCGAGGCGGTCCTCAAGGGCGTCTTTTTCGGCCAACATGGTCTTGAGGTCGGCCTCCAAAAGGGCCTTTTCGGCTTCAAGAGCGGCAAGAGCTTCCCGATCGCGCGGATCAATTTTTTCCAACTGGCCCTCCAGACGAGCGTTTTCCTTTTCCAGTTGGGCGCGCTTCTGGACTAGAAGGTCGACCATTTCGCGAAGGCGGCGAAGACGCTGGCGCAGATCGATCAGTTCGTCGGTCCGACGCTGCAGGAGGCGGTCGCGGTCCCGCAGCCGCTCGGCGAGGTCGTCGACAGCGGCACGGAGGCGCTCCTTTTCAGAAGGGAGTGATCCACCGAGAGAGGGATCGAAAACGCGCAGAGGTCCCTCAAGGTCGGCGCTTTCTCCTTCTTCGTTCTTCATGCGGAGGCGAAACCACGCCGTTTCCCATGCGAGACCATAAGGGGAGAGGACGGGTGGCCGTCGGCGAAGGAGTTTCCCTTCCGAATCGAATAGCCAAACCTGCAGCCAGTCCGGTTTCCAATCCCCTTCCCCGGGCCCGTCGGAAGGGCGCAGGGGGAAGAACCAACCCATCCAATCCCGACCTCCGGCGGCAGGATCGTTATCAAGATAGTCGAAACCGACCGGCCCCTCGTCCATGCGCGCCCGCATCCGCGGCTGATAATACTCCGAAATTTCCAGTTCGGCGGACTGAATCCCACCGAGAAGACGACCTTCCCGGCCATCTTTACTTTCGTAGGCGAGTTCCTGCGCAATGGCGGTAAAAAGAAAACTCCCTTCAAGGCGCCATCCGGATTGAAGCCACTCTTCCAGTGCGGAGGGAACCGTTTCAACAACACCCTCGAAGAACCAGCGATCGGTTCCCTCCGGCAAATTCGTTGTTTCGGCGGCGGCCACCGGCCATAGGCAGAGCATTATCGCAAAGGAAAGGAATACCGGAGGTACTCGTTGGAAGCGGGCGAGCATTGACGGCAACATACAAAGCGAAGGGTCCATGGCGGCAATCCTTATCCGCAGGCACCCCTCTTTTCACCCCAAGGTTTCCATTGCCCGTAAGTGTCGGCCTTCGTCGACGAGGCGGCGGGCCTTCTCCACATCCCGCGCAATCTGGTCTTTCAGCGACTCCACCCCGTCGAAAGCCTTTTCCGGACGCAGAAAATCGAGAAGGAGAACCCGCAACTCCTCCCCCTCCCCGGGCAGACCATCCTGCGGTGTGGAGAGCAAGTGTACCTCGAGCAGTGGAGTGGCGTCGGGTTCCACAGTGGGCTTCCGTCCATAGTTCGCCACTGCTGCCAATGGTTGGGCGTTCTCCTGTAGGAGGGCGACGAAATATACCCCGAAACAAGGACGGGTCTCCGGCTCGCAGGGAAGATTCAGGGTCGGAAAACCGATCCTGCGACCAAGTTGGCGACCCCGTGTAACCCTGCCCCGGAGTCCGTAGGGACGGCCGAGGAGGCGACGGACCTCTTCCATTTCCCCTTCTTCGACCAACGTGCGGATGCGGCTGCTGCTGATTGGTTCGCCCTCCGCGAGCTGGCGCGGGAGGGCGTGGACTTCGATCCCGAGAGCGGAGGCGGTTTCCCGGAGGAGACCCACGTCGCCGCGCCGACCGGCGCCGAAGCGAAAATTCTCTCCCACATGCAGGCTGGCGAGACCGGGCAGGCAGTGTCGCAGGTGGGCGGCAAAGGATTCCGCGGGGCGGCGGGCATAAGCGGCGGTAAAGCGCTGCACGAGGACGAAATGCAACCCCTGGCCAAGCAAGTACTCCAGCCGTTGCGGCAAGGGCACCAAGAGGCGAGTGGGCGTCTCCGGATGTACGATGCGGCTGGGATGAGGGTCAAAGGTAAGGACGCCGACTCCGCGTTTCCCTGCCCGGGCAAGCTCTCTTGCCCCTGCGATCACGCGCTGGTGGCCACGGTGCACGCCGTCAAACATGCCGACGGCAAGATCGATTTCCTCTGTAAACGGATCCAGCCGCTCCCGGCATTCGGGAAAATAGGCCCTCATGTCCCCGCGACAGGGACCTTCGGCGGGCCGGTCACTGACGTTGGTGGACCACACGAGGAACGGCCTGGTAAGGAGGAATCAGCCAGCCCCGGATCTCCTCCATCGTCAATTCCTCGAGGCTCTCGAGCTCGATGGAATCCTCGATGTGGAAACGTTCGATGTCGGTGCGGCGAAGATCCTTGAGGTAGGCACCGCAGCCCAGTTGCTGGCCTAGGTCGTGAGCGAGGGTCCGCACATAGGTTCCCTTGCTGCAAGTCAGAGTGAATTCAATGTCCGGGGAGGCCCAGCTATCGAGAGTGAATTTCCCGACGTGAATGAGGCGTGGCTCCCGCTCCACCGATTTCCCCTTCCGGGCAAGCTTGTAAAGCGGGACGCCCTCCTGCTTCTTCGCCGAAAACATGGGCGGAGTCTGGTACTGGTCGCCGTGAAACGGCTCCATGGCGGCTTTGAGTTCTTCCTCGGAAAGTCCGGGAACCTCATTTTCCGCCACGATCTCCCCTTCGACGTCATGGGTATTGGTTTCGGCCCCGAGCGTAATGATCCCTTCGTACGTCTTATCCAGGCCCATCAGGTACTGCGACAACTTCGTCGCCTTGCCCACAAGCACGATCAGGAGGCCCGTGGCGTTGGGATCAAGTGTGCCGGCATGGCCGACGCGTTTCATTTTGAAGACATGCCGGACCCGGTCGACAACGTCGTGGGAGGTAATGCCCGAGGGCTTGTCAATGAGAAGGACGCCTTCCGGTTGTTGTTTCTGGTTCATGTTACCACGTTTTCAAGCCGGGAAAAGTGCGCCTGCAACGCCTCCTCAAGGCGCGGATAAAAGGTTTCCATAGGCTCTCCGGGATTGAAACCGGCCGCGCAGGCGTGTCCGCCACCGTTGAAAAGCGTTGCCAGTTGGTCCACCCGATGGACGGGATCCTTTGCCCGGAAACTGCCTTTGAGGACCCCCTCGCTCTCTTCCAGCAACACCCCGATTTCCACTCCGTCGATGGAGCGGGCATAATCAACGAGTCCTTCCGTGTCTTCCTTGCTGGCGCCGGTGGCAGCCCATGCCTCGGGGTCAACACGCCCGATACAGACTTTTCCTGCACAAAGGAAGGTAAAGCTGGCGAGAAAGCGCTGCAGGAGGGCCAGCTTGGCGGGGCTTTCCTTCTCGTACAATTCCATGGCGGCTTCGGCGGGATCGGCGCCGAATTCCATCAGCCGATGGCAGATTTCGAAGGTGCGTCGCGTGGTGGAGGAAAAACGGAATTGCCCGGTGTCGGTGGCGATACCGACGTAAAGCGCCTGCGCGGTCAGGGCATCCATCGGGATGGCGTTATCGAGGAAGAGTCCGGCGAGAATTTCCCCGGTCGCGGAAGCTTCCCCAACAATAACATTATGCCGGCCGTAGCAACTGTTGGAAATGTGGTGGTCCACGTTCAGGTACACCTCCGGGTACGCTTTCTGCAGCACCGGTCCGAGACGACGTCGGTCCGCACAATCAGCGGAGAGGGCAATGCGGTCGCTTTCGACCCCGTCCTCATCGCAACGGAAGGGAGTATCACCGACAAAAGCCGCACAGTTCGGGGGAACGCGGTGGTGGTTGTAACACAGCGCATCGATTCCGCGGGCGCGAAGAACGCGCGCAAGGGCGATCTGCGAGCCGATGCAGTCGCCGTCCGGCCGGACATGGCCCAGAACAGCGACACGCGTTCCGGAAAGTTGGTCAAGCGCTTCGGCAAAAGCTGCGCTTTCCTTTGGGAAAAAGGAGGTGGTCATAAGTTGTCTGGAGGATCAGGAGGCGCCGCGGGAGTTTCCCCCTCAAGGCCCATTTGGTCGAGAAGTTGATTCAGGCGCTCACCGGCGTCGGCCCCGACGGCATACCGGAACTCGAGGCGGGGAAGGTATTTCAACCGCACCGCCCGGCCTACCCGCCGGCGGATTTCACCGGCATTTCGGGCGAAGAAACGTTCCGCGCCGGCACGCTTGTTGTCATCTCCGTGTGTTGCGAAGTAAACCCTCGCACTTCTCAGGTCCGGACTAGTCTCGACGGAGAGAATGGAAATATCCACGGATTCAGAACGATGACGCGTGTGCAGGATGTGACTGATCTCCCGTTTGAGCAGCTCGTTGACTCGGACCACGCGTTGTCCCATAGCGCTTTATAAACCGGGTTTTTCTTTCAGGATTTCAAAGACTTCAATGCTGTCGCCTTCCCGATAATCTTTCACGCCATCGAGCTGAATCCCGCACTCGTAACCAGCCCGCACTTCGGTCGCGTCCTCCTTAAACCTTTTCAGATTGCCGATCTTCGATTCCGCGACCATCTCGCCTTTACGCGTGAGGCGGGCGAGCGCCTCGCGGCGGACGCGACCTTCGGTGACCATGCAGCCGGCAACCACACCCTTGCCGAGGGGGAAGGTGGCCCGCACTTCCGCGGCCCCCACCTTGTTTTCCCGTAGTTCCGGCTCAAGCAGATCCGCCATAGCGTCCTGTACCTGATTGATGATCTCGTAAATGATGTTGTGGTGAATGATCTCGATTCCGTAGTGCTTGGCAACGCTTCGCACTCCGTTCTCCAGCCCCACATTGAAGGCGACAATACCGGCCTCGGAAGCACTGGCCATGA
Source organism: uncultured Puniceicoccaceae bacterium (assembly GCA_964345345.1). Classification (GTDB taxonomy): domain Bacteria; phylum Verrucomicrobiota; class Verrucomicrobiia; order Opitutales; family Oceanipulchritudinaceae; genus Oceanipulchritudo. The sequence goes on from CAYFRH010000001.1 coordinate 27,979, forward strand.
TGATGTCGTTCCGGGTCACATCCCCGACGCCCATGTCCACCACTTCAAGATCGATCTTGTCGCTTTTGATGTTGAGCAGGCTGGTGGCAAGGGCCTCCGCCGTCCCGAACACGTCCGCTTTGACAAGGCAGCGGAAGGTTTTCTTCTGCGTCTTTTCAATGGCGGCGAAGAGATCGTCCACCGAAGAACCGGTTTCCTGTTGCTCGGAGGCTTCGAGCTTGCGGCGCTGCAGCTCATTTTCTTCGGCTTCGCGCTTGGCGGCGCGCTCGTTTTTGACGGCATGAAAGACATCTCCGGCATCGGGCGGGCCGGACCAACCGATCACTTTAACCGGTGTCGAGGGGCCCGCTGCCTTCACCGTTTTGCCTTTGTCATCGATCAACTGGCGCACGCGACAGTAATGTTCGCCGCAAACGAGTGCGGTGCCCGGCTTCAACATGCCCTGCTGCACGATGACGGAAGCGGTGGAGCCGCGTCCGAGCTCTTTTTGGGCTTCAAGAATGACACCTTCGACCGGACCACTGGTGGCGGCTTCGATACCTTCCGTCACCTCGGCCTGCAGGACCACGCTCTCGAGAACATTTTCGAGTCCTTCCCCCTTTAAGGCGGAGAGCTGCGCGACGAGGGTTTCCCCGCCCCATGCCTCCGGGGTCAGTTCCCGCTCCTGCATCTGGCGCATGACGCGATCAACGTTGGCACCCGGGGAATCCATTTTGTTGATGGCGACCACAACCGGGACTTTCGCAACCCGGGCATGGCCTAAGGCTTCGTCCGTCTGCGGCATGAAACCGTCGTCGGCCGCCACGACAAGGATGACAATATCCGTCGTGCGCGCCCCGCGGGCCCGCATGCTGCTGAAAGCAGCGTGCCCAGGGGTGTCAATGAAGGTGATTAACTGATCCTTGTGCTCGACCTGGTAGGCCCCGATATGCTGTGTAATCCCCCCCGCTTCGGAAGCCACCACATTGGCTTTGCGGATCGCGTCCAGCAACGTGGTTTTGCCGTGGTCGACATGACCAAGAATACAGATGACGGGCGGGCGCTTCTCCAGCTTTTGCCGCGGCTTCGCCTCCTCCTCTTTGGGGGCGGGGACGGCCCCGCCGGCCCCGCGGTGCCGGATCTGCAGATCAAACCCGTGGTGACGGGCAATGCGCTGGGCCACTTCCTCGTCCACGGAGGAATTCATGGAGGCAAAGATGCTTCGCTCCATCAGCTCGGAAATGAGCTGAAAAGGCTTGCGACCGAGCACACGGGCAAAATCGCGTACCACGATGGGGGAACGCATCTCCAAGGGCTTGAGATGCTCGTCTTCTCCGGAAGCGGCGCTCTCTTCCTCTCCTCCCCCGGCCTCCGCCCCGGAGGTTTCGTCGACGGGCGGCGTGGGGATGGAGACCTTGGGCGGGGCGACCGTCTTCGGACCTTTGGGGGCGGGCGGTTTCAAGGGCGGTGGCCCCTTGCGCGGAGGAGCCGGCGATTCCGCCGGTGTTTTCTCCTCGGGAGCGGTTTCTTTCTTTGGTTCCTCTTTTGGAAGATCCGTTCGTAGAACCGGGGATTTTGGCGAAGAAGGTGCTTCGCCGGAGGAGGAAGGTTCGGGTGAGCGGGGCGCAGGCCGACGCTGCACCACGGGTTTGCGCGGTAGAGGTGGCGGGGCCTTGGTTGGGGGAGGAGGAGGCGTGGACGGCTGGCGGGCTTTGGAAGCTTCCGCTTTTTTTCGCTCCTCTTCCTCGCGCGCCTGACGCTCCCGCTCGATATCTTCCTTGGAGCGTACAATCGCCCCGGGCGGCAGTCGGGAAGGAGCCTCTTCGAAGGTTTCCTTCTTTTCCTGCCCGGCTTCGACGCCGCTCTCCCCCTCGTCGCTTTGCTCTTTTTCGGCGAACTCTTCGCGGAGGTAGTCCGCGGAAATGTTATCGATCGTGCTGGAGGCGCTTTTTACCTCGTGGCCGCGTTTCCGCAGCAACTCGATCAACTCTGCATTCTCCATTCCGATTTGTTTGGAGAGTTGGTAAATTCGAACACTCATAGAAGATGGTTTTTCTTTCTCCCGTTCCGCCTTTTTATCCGCTTCAAAGTCGCACGCCGGGATCAGGCACCTTGTGCCTCGCGATGGCGCTGGACCAATTTGACAATCTGTTCAGCATCATTCTCTGAGAAACCGAGTTTCTCAAGGTCTTTTGCCTCCACCCCCTCAAAGGTTTCCGGGCTGACGAGCCCGTGCTGGACGAGAAAGGCCGCTAATTCGTCGGATATCCCCTGAACGCCCTCCCATCCCTTGATGGCATCGCGCAGACGCTCGTCGAAGCCGCTTTTCGCCACCTGCTGCTTCGCGATATCGAGTTTCCATCCGATGAGGCGCGAAGTCAGGCGGGCATTCTGGCCGCGGCGGCCGATGGCGATGCTCAGGTTTTCTTCACTCACCTCAAAGTAAATGCGCTTGTTTTCCTCATCCACCTTAACGTTGATCGGAACCGCCGGTTTGATCGCTTCCTCGAGCAGTTCGACAGGATCCTCGCTGTACTTCACGATATCGATTTTCTCGCCTCCGAGTTCGCGAACGATGCTTTTGACGCGGGCACCACGGGCACCGACACAGGCACCGACCGGATCGACCTTGGGATCGGCCGTACTGACGGCAATCTTTGAACGGTAGCCCGGTTCGCGGGCAAGGGCCTCGATAACAACGGTTCCGTCCTGAATTTCCGCCACCTCCAGTTCAAAAAGGCGGCGGACAAATTTCACGCTCCCGCGGGAGAGGATCAGTTCCGGACCGCGGGTGGAGGGCTCGATATTAAGCAGCAGGCAGCGAATCCGCTCGCCAGGGGAGTAGTCCTCCCCGGGAACGCGTTCCCGCGGGGGAAGGATGGCTTCTGCCTTGCCGAGATCAACGACAAGGTCGCCGCGTTCCCGGCGGCGTACAACTCCTGTAACAATGTCGCCGACATTGTCTTTGTAATCGTCATAAATCCGTTCTTTCTCGAACTGGCGCAGGCGCTGCATGATGGCCTGGCGGGCCGTCTGGGCGGCAATGCGCCCCAAATGCTCGGGATCCACTTCTTTTTCGATATAGAGACCAACCTGCGCGTCCGGGTTTAACTGGCGCGCCTTTTCAATGTGGATTTCCTTTCGCGGATCACTCACAGAATCCACGACTTCAAGAATTGACCAAGCCTTAAGGGCTCCGTTCCGGGGATTGATTTCGATCCGCAATTCCTGTCCGGCATTGACCCCCTTCGTAGCGGCGGAACGGATGGCGTTGGCGATCGCCGAGATCATATCCTCTCTCGGAATCCCCTTTTCCTTCTCCATATATTCAAGAACGGATAAAATTTCCTGGCTCATGCTGGTTTCGTGGCGGCTCTAATAAGGTCTGAGACAAAAAAGAGCGGGCGGTCGGCCCACTCTTCCCTGCAAGAAAGATGAAGCTGAAAACGTTGAGGCGGCGATTTTCCCTTGTCAAGCGCCGGCTCCGGAGCCGAGCCCGCTGTTGCGGCGGAGCCGCTCGCTTCGCATCTGATCCTCCACCCAGAGCAGGCCCTGTATCCAGCCGTTCCGCGCCGGCCCCTGTGCGCCCCCGCACAACCCCGACGAACGGGAAAGAACAAGAAGGGCTTCCGGACAGGGTCCGGGCCGGCTGTGAAAAAAGTGCAAAGCCGCTGTTTGACCGGGTAGGATCTCCGATGAGGCGAGCAAGGGAAGCACGACATCGATCCAGAGGCGGCAAAGCTGGGTCTCCCCGATGGCCCCGGCCGTCACTTCCTCCCGCAACCAGCGGAAGAGCAGACCGTGCCCATACCGGCGCCGGAATTCCCTCGTCCCCGTCGCCGTCACTTCGCCCCGCGCCGCATGCATGGCGGCGAAAAGTGCCTGAGGCGGCTGGCGCAACGCGTCCGCCCATTCCGGCGACCTCCGTAGCAGTTCCTGGTAGGAGGCCAATAAGGGGGCCGGCCGATTCGCCGGCCGCCCGCGTCGCCACTGGATCGCCCCGGCCCAACGCTGCTCAATCTTCTGAAGGAGATCGGGCTCCAGCCATCGCTCCGGGGGAATTTCCTCTGCCAGAGCAAGGAACGCTTTGCGGTTCAGAGGGAAACCAAGGTAATACAAGGTCATCCGGTGCAGGGCTCCCTGAAATCCATACTGGCGCAAAAGACCGTGCGCCATGGCCTCCTTGTTTCTCCAGCGGCGATCACAGCCGAAGGCGAGCCGTTCCCGCACGCTCTCCCTTGTTGCGGAGGAAAGCCATTCCGCCAGTTCAGGCGTGCGCTCCCCAAAAAGACCCGGTTCGCCCCCACTGACCGCCTCGAGGTCCTCGCGCAGCCACGGCCCCATCACCCATTCCGGGATCTCCCGGCCCTCCTCCGTACGAACGGCCTTCCCCATCCCACCGGCAAACAATACCACATGCGCCACGACCCGGTTGTAGACCGGATCGACGTGATGACCGTGCCGCCACCAATCCTCCCGATACAGGTGTAGCTCCACATCCCCGGCCACTCCCCGCCCGTCGATTTCCAGAACGGCATCGAGAAAATCCGGCCCCGCCCCGGCGTTCCAGGTCCCGGGATGGCGTACGGCGAAAGGCCGCCCGTCCCCCAGCTGCCAGGCTCCGCGACCAAGCTCCTGCAAAGCCCAGCATCGCTGTACCTGCGTCTCCAGCAAGCGCAAGGGTCCATACGGGCCCTGTACCTCCGCAACAGGACTGGGCGAAATGAAAGAGAATGATTGCATACGGTCCAATTCAATAACGGTATTAAGATGATGCTTCAAGGCAAAACGGGCGGATTCCGAAAAAGGCGGGAAAAACGGGGAATTGACATGGACGCGGGGGGAGATAGCTGCATGTTGACGCGAACTAATGCCGGGGAGAGCCTGCGGACGGAGCGAAAACCACCGGTCCCGGTTCGGGAGAATCGGCGGGAAACAACATGAGCGAAACGACCTACATCATCGGGCACCGCAATCCGGATGCGGATGCCATTTGTTCGGCAATCGGTTACGCGAACCTGAAAGAGCAACAGGAAGAAGGCCATTACCTTCCGGCCCGCTGCGGCAATTCCAACGCGCGCATCGACGCCATCCTTTCCCGCTTCCGGCAACCGCTGCCGACCTTTCTGGGAGACGTAACGCCTCGGGTGCGGGACATTATGATCCGGGATATTATTAAAGTTTCCCCCGGTTCAATCTGCACCCGGGCGCTCGAACTGATCGACGAATACGACGTACGCATGCTTCCAGTGGTGGATGAAGCAGACCGGCTTCACGGGAGCCTTTCCATCTTTGACCTCGGGGAATATTTTATTCCGCGTCCCCGCGACGAGCGCAAGATGCGGCATGTCTTCACCACAATCGATAATGTTGTCGAAGCCCTTGGCGCGAAGGTCATCCATACTTTCGAGGCGCGGGAGCGGCAGGACTTTTTCGTCCGCATCGGGGCAATGGACATCCGTTCCTTCGGCCACTATTATCAGGACGACGCCGGGCTTGCCCAAAGCAGTATTATTATTGTTGGGGACCGCTACGACATTCAGCAGCGCTCGATTCAGTCAGGCGTGCGCATGATTGTCATCAGTGGCAACCTGCCGGTGGAGGATGATGTGATCGAGCACGCCCGCGAGCGGAAAGTCAGTATCATTGTCAGCCCTCATGATTCGGCGACGACCTCGTGGATCATCCGCTCGGCGGGTTGTATCGACCCGATGGTACGGCAGAACACGCTGAATTTCCGGGCCGACGACAAACTGGCGAGCGTGCGGCGGAAACTTGCCGGTTCCGATGTGGCCGCCTGCATGGTTACAGGCGACGAAAATCAGCTTGTGGGCGTATTTACGAAAAGCGATCTCCTGAAACCCATCCGGACGAATCTCATTCTCGTCGACCACAACGAGATGGGCCAGGCGGTTCTCGGGGCGGACCAGGTAAACCTTCTCGAGATTGTGGACCACCACCGCCTGGGGAATCCCCAGACGCAGCAGCCGATCCGCTTTATCAACCTGCCTGTCGGTTCCACCTCAACCATCGTAAGCGATCTGTTCCGCAGGGATGGCCGGGAACCGGAGGCCTCCATAGCCGGCATCCTCATGGGAGGTATCATCTCCGATACTCTGAACCTGCGGGGCCCGACGACCACAGCGCTTGACGAGGAGATCCTTCGCTGGCTGGAAAACCTGTCCGGCACGCGTGCGGACGACCTCGCCGGAGAAATCTTCAGCGCGGGGTCCGTGATCAAGAACGCCACCCCGGACGAAGTGCTGCGCGCGGACATGAAAACTTATCACGAGCACGGCCAGCGCTTTACTGTTTCCCAGGTGGAGGAGCTGGGCTTTAGTAATTTCTGGGACCGGTGCGAGGAACTCCACGAGGCTCTGGCGGAGCTGCGCCGCCAGGAAAACCTGCTTTTTACCGCCCTGATGGTCACCGATATCAACAGCCAGAACTCGCTCCTGCTTCTTTCCGGGGAGGAGGAAATTCTTGAAAGCATCATTTACCCTCACCAAGCAGCAAACGACCTTTTCGAACTCAAGGGCATTGTGAGCCGCAAAAAGCAGCTACTTCCCTACCTCGTTAACCTTGTCCACAATTACGCCCCCGACGGCTGATTCGCGCTATGATCCACCTTCCTCAATTGCTCGAAATCCTGAAGGATCCCGAGTATATACCTCTCTCCGCGGAAAGGCTCGCGGAAAAAATGGGCATTTCCGAAAAGGATTTTCCCGCCTTCAAACGCGAAATCAACCAGCACCTGCGACAAGGCACCCTTGTCCGGTTAAAGAAAAACCGCCTTTGCCTCCCACGGGATGCCGACCTCATCACGGGCAAGATCCGCTTCCGCCAAAGTGGAGCGGCGACCCTTTTTCCCGATCCGGTCGAGGGGACGGAGCAACGATCCCCCTACACTGTGCGCGCTGAAGACACCGCCGTCGCTTTACACGGCGACCGCGTAGTCGCCCGCATCCATCACGACCGCAGGCGCTTTCGCCAACAGAAGGGCAACAGGAAACGACAACAGCAGGACGAGGGGGAGACCGTCCGCGTGATCCGTATCCTCGAGCGCGCCAACAAAACGCTTACGGGGACGCTGAAGCGGAGTAAGATGTTTTTTTATGTCATCCCGAGCGATCCGCGGATCATTCAGGATATCCTGGTTCCGGACCCGAAAACGAGCGAGCTGCGCCCCAAACCGCGCGTCGGAGACAAGGTTGTGGTCCGCCTTGCCGCGTGGGAACAACGGCACCTGAACCCTGAAGGTACCATCGCTGAGGTTCTCGGGAAAACGCACACGCCGAAAGCCGAGTTCGCGGCCATCCTCCACCAGTACGACCTGAGGACGGATTTCCCCACTCCGGTCGAGCGCGAAGTGGAACAGTTGCCGGAGAAGGTCCGGGCCAAGGACCGCAAGGGACGCAAGGATCTGCGCGACGTCTTCACCGTCACCATCGACCCTCAGGACGCAAAGGACTTCGACGACGCCTTGTCCCTGGAGAACCTTGAGGGCGGCGGTCGAAAAATCGGGGTTCACATCGCCGATGTTGGTCACTACGTGCGCACAGGTTCGGCCCTTGACCGGGAAGCGCGGCGGCGCGGCAACTCGACCTACCTTGTCGGTACCGTCATCCCCATGTTGCCTCCCGCCTTGTCGAACGGGCTGTGCAGCCTCGTCGAAGGCGAGGAACGCCTGACGAAAAGCGTTTTTCTCACCTTCGACAAAAACGGGAAGCTCCGCAAAACGGAATTCGCGGACACGCTCATCAACAGCGACAAGCGCCTCACCTATGAACAAGCCTACGCCTTTATGTTTGAAAAGAACGTCGGCAAAATCGTCGCACGCCCCGATCCGCCCGCCCACCAGACCGGCAGCACCGGCCGCTCCCTGAAGAGCCTCTCCAAGGGGGAGATCCGGAAGCTGCAGGAGACTCTGCGATCCCTATGGGAAACGGCCTCCCGCCTGCGAAAGGCCCGGATCCGCAAAGGCAGCCTCGAGCTGGACATGCCGGAGACGAAGATCTATGTCGATGAACAGGGCTATGCGGACCGCATCGTCCGGGTGGAACAGGACGAAAGCCACCAAATGATCGAGGAATACATGCTCGCCGCCAACGAAGGGGTCGCCCGCAGCCTCAACCGCCGCAATCTCCCAGCCATTCACCGCGTCCATGACAAGCCCGACCCCGATAAACTGGACGAGTTCGGCGATCATCTGGAAAGCTTCGGAATTCAGGCGGGTGACCTCAATGTGCGCACCAACCTGAACCGCGCCCTGCGCAAGGTCCGCGACCATCCTCAGGCACACGCCCTCCGCGTCAGTTTTCTCCGCAGTCTCAAGCAGGCCTGTTACCGGGCCTCGCCCGACGGCCACTACGGCCTCGCCAAGGAACACTACACGCATTTTACCTCCCCGATCCGCCGCTACAGCGACCTTGTCGTCCACCGCGTTTTTTCCCGGCACCTCGTCAGCGGGGAGGCCCAGCCACCCCGCAAGCGCTACACCGCCAGCGAACTCGCCTCCATGGCTCAGCATCTTTCCCTTATGGAGCAAAATAGTACCGAGGCGGAGCGCGAGTCGGTCAAGGTGAAGCTTCTCGAGTTCTTTGAACGGGAACTGACGCGCCGCAAGCCGCAAACTTTTGATGCCGTCATCATGGATGTGCGCAACCATGGCATGTTTATCGAATTGTCTGAATCCATGGCCTACGGCCTGGTCCACATTTCCACCCTGCGGGATGACCTTTATAAATTGCAGCCTTCCCAGAACGCTATTGTGGGAAGGAAACGCCGGCACCGCTACGCGGTCGGCGATACGATCCCCGTTCAAGTGGCACGCGTGGACCGCTTTAAGCGCCAGATTGATTTCAAGGTTGCCGAAGATACCTGATTTCCGGTTGTCAAGGGCCGGGTCTGCGGTATGGTTCTATTTTTTCTGAAAAACCGGAATAAATGAAGCACCTGACTGTCGCCAATCGCTGGAACGCCGATCTCCTCGACCGCAAATACGCTCAATGGCAGGATGCCCCGGAGAGCCTTGAAACAGACTGGCGGGCTTTCTTCGAGGGTTTCTCCCTCGGTCGCAACGGGCAGGCCGGGAAGGCGGTGTCGGGAGAGGATGAATCCAAGGCGATCAAACAGGCCCGCTTCACCGGTGCCATCTACGCCTACCGCTCCATCGGCCACACCCAGGCCGCCGTAAACCCTCTCCGAAAAGAGCCTCCCCGCAATCCCCGTCTCAGCATGGGACGCCTTGGATTCGAGGAAAAGGATCTTGAGGAAACCTACTGGACGGGGAACTTCCTCGACGGTCAGCACATGCGCGTGCGGGACCTGCTTGACCGACTTGAGGCGATTTATTGCCGATCCATCGGCATCGAATATCTGCACATCCAGGAAACCCCGGAACGGCGCTGGATTCAGTCCCGCATCGAACCCTCCAACAATCTGCCCGCCTACGACCGGGAGCGCAAGCACCGCATACTCGACCGCCTTATTAAGGCGGAAGAATTCGAGCGCTTCCTCCACAGGAATTATGTCGGCCAGAAACGCTTCGGTCTCGAGGGCGGGGAAACCCTCATCCCTGCCATCGACACGCTGCTGGAGCGGGGACCCCGGAGCGGGGTCCGCGAAATCGTCATGGGGATGGCCCACCGCGGGCGCCTCAACGTGCTCGCGAATGTTTTTCGCAAAAGCTACGACTACATCTTTCACGAGTTTTCCGAAAATTATATTCCGGATACCCGCCACGGAGACGGCGACGTCAAATATCACCTAGGCTTCGAATCCGAGGTCGAGAACACCCGGCGGGAAAAAATGCGGTTGTTCCTCGCCGCCAACCCCAGTCACCTCGAGGCTGTCAATCCCGTCGTGGAGGGCCGGGCGCGGGCCCGTCAACGCCTCCTCGACGACACGGCGGAAAGAAAAAAGGTCCTGCCGGTGCTTCTCCACGGGGACGCCGCTTTCTCCGGCCAGGGCATCGTCGCCGAAGTCCTCAACTTTTCCCAACTACCGGGCTACGAGACCGGGGGAACCCTCCATTTCATTATCAACAACCAGATCGGATTCACCACCGACCCCTCGGAAGCGCGCTCCTCGCTCTACTGCACCGACGTCGCCAAGATGATCGAGGCCCCCATCCTCCACGTGAACGGGGATGATCCCGAGGCCGTCGTCTGGGCGATGGACCTGGCCCTCGACTACCGGCAGCAATTCGGCAAAGACATCATCATCGACATGTATTGCTACCGGCGTCACGGGCACAACGAGGCGGATGAACCCGCTTTTACCCAGCCCACCCTCTACAAGGCGATCAAGGACCACCGCACCGCCGCTGAAATCTACGAGGACAAGCTCTTGCAGGACGACGTCCTGCGGGAAGAAGAGGTCCGGGAAATCCGCGACCGCCGCCAGGGCGACCTGCAGCATTTTTACGAGAAGCAGAAATCGAGCGAACAAAACGGGGACAGGCCCGCGCACGAAGAAGCCGCTCGCGAGTACCAGGCAAAGTACGCCTTTGCCGACGTGCCCACCGGAGTAACGAAAAATCAGCTACAAACCGTCGCCGATTCCCTCACCCGCTTTCCCGGGGAATTCAACGTGAACCCCAAGATCCGGCGTCAGCTGCAGAACAAGATGAAGCTGTTCAAGGAGGACAAGGGTATCGACTGGGCGTTCGCAGAATCACTGGCATGGGGCACGCTCATGCTCGAGGGGTACCATGTCCGCCTTTCCGGCCAGGACAGCGTCCGCGGAACCTTTTCCCAGCGACACAGTATTTTCTTCGACACGGAGACCCAGGAAAAGCACATCCCGCTCATGGATATGGAGGGGCGCAAGGGACGGCTCTGCGTGCACAACTCCCTTCTCAGCGAAGCGGCTGTACTTGGTTTTGACTACGGATACTCGTTGGATTTTCCCGGCATGCTCTGCATGTGGGAGGCCCAGTTCGGCGATTTCGTCAACGGTGCCCAGGTCATTATCGATCAGTTTATCACCAGTTCGGAGTCGAAGTGGCAACGGGTTTCAGGGCTCGTCATGCTTCTGCCGCATGGCTACGAGGGACAGGGACCGGAGCACTCCTCCGCCCGTCTGGAACGCTTCCTGCAGTTGTGCGCGGAAGACAATATCCAGGTCGCCAACCTGACCACGCCGGGGCAGTACTTTCACCTCCTTCGGCGCCAGATGCACCGGTCTTTCCGCAAGCCGCTGGTCCTCATGGCCCCAAAAAGCCTCCTCCGCCACAAGGAGGCGGTCAGTTCTCTCGCCGACTTTACCGACACCTGCTTCCATTCCATCCTTCCGGAAACGGAAAGTGGGGTGAAAAAGCCCGAGCGCGTCATCCTTTGCTCCGGCAAGGTCTATTACGATCTGCTTGCTCACCGGCGCGACAAGGGCATCCGGAACGCCGCCCTTGTCCGGATCGAACAATTCTATCCTTTCAACCATGAACGACTCCGGGAAATTCTCGCGGAGCTTGGCGACTACAAACACCTTGTCTGGTGTCAGGAGGAACCCGCCAACATGGGCGCATGGTCTTTTATCCGCCCGATCCTTGAAGAGGTCGCCGGGACACGTCCCCTTTACGCCGGGCGCGACGCGGCCGCCAGCCCCGCAGTGGGTTCTCTCGTCCTGCACAGGCAGGAACAGGCCCGACTCGTCGAGGACGCTTTTACCCTGAATTGATTTCCGCATTTCGAATCCATGGCAACCGAAGTCAAAATTCCCGCCCTCGGAGAATCCATCAGTAGCGGTATTCTCGCTACATGGCATGTCGGCGACGGCGATTACGTCGAAAAGGACCAGACGCTTTTCGACCTCGAAACGGACAAGATCACCTCCGAAGGTACCGCGGAAGCGAGCGGAGTGATCCGGCTGAAAGTCGAGGAAGGCGACGAGGTCGAAATCGGGGCCGTCGTCGCGGAAATCGATGAGTCCGCTTCCCGTCCGGATTCCGGCGGGCAGGAGGAGCCCGCGGAGGAAGCGGCGGAAGAAACCGGGGGGGGATCCGTGGATAAAATTCCGGAGGAGGAATCGGCTTCCGGGGAAACCACCCCGGACGAAGGCCCATATCCACCGTCTGTTCGCCGCCTCTCCGCCGAATCCGGAATTGATCCGGCCACAGTGAGCGGAACGGGCAAAAGCGGACGCGTCACCAAGGCGGATATGGAAAAGGCCGTGCGCGAGCCGGAGGAGGCCGTGCGCGAGCAGAAGGAAGAAGCCGCCCCGGAAACAACCGGCCCGAAGCAGGAGCCCGCGCCCGAGAAGGCGGAGACTCGCACGCACCGGCGTAAAATGTCCCCTATCCGTCGCACCATCGCCCAGCGCCTCGTCCAGGCGCAGCAGGCAACTGCCATGCTCACCACTTTCAACGAGGTGGACATGTCCGCGGTCATGCGGTTTCGCAAACGCCATCAGGAGGCCTTTATGGAGAAGCACGGCATCAAGCTGGGCTTCATGAGTTTCTTTACCAAAGCGGTCGTACAGGCTCTCGGCCATGTTCCGGCTCTCGGGGAACGAATTGATGGAGACGAAATTGTCTCCGCGGAAGCAATGGACATCGGCATTGCCGTGAGCACACCCAAAGGCCTGATGGTTCCGGTGGTGCGCGGTTGCGAGGCGAAGTCCTTCGCCCAAATCGAGCAAGCAGTCATTGCCTACGCCGGTCGCGCCCGCGACGGCAAAATTACCATGCAGGATCTCGAAGGGGGCATATTTACCATCACGAACGGGGGCATTTTCGGATCGATGCTGTCGACGCCGATTCTTAACACCCCCCAATCGGGCATCCTCGGCATGCACACCATCCAGGAAAGGCCCGTTGTCGTGGATGGGGAGATCGTCATCCGTCCCATGATGTACCTTGCCCTCAGCTACGATCACCGCCTCGTCGACGGCAAAGAGGCGGTTACCTTCCTCATCAAAATCAAGGAAGTGATCGAAGACCCCACACGTATCCTTTTGGAAATCTGAATCACCTATGAACCAAGATCCCTACGACGTCGTCGTCATTGGCTCAGGCCCCGGAGGCTATGTCTGTGCCATCCGCTGTGCCCAGCTTGGCCTGCGCACCGCTATCGTGGAGAAAGACAACACCCTCGGCGGAACCTGCCTCAATATCGGATGCATTCCCAGTAAGGCTCTCCTGCATTCTTCGGAGCTTTTCCACCAGATTCACGACAACGGAAGCGCCCACGGGATTCTCGCCGAAAACGTACGTCCCGATGTCGCCAGCCTCATGAAACGAAAGGACGGCGTTGTGGAAAAGTTATTAACCGGGGTACGAACCCTTTTGCAGAAGCGGAAAGTGGAAATAATCCACGGCACCGGGCGCTTCGCCGCGAAGGACAAGCTGATTGTCACGAAAAAGGACGGAGAGGAAGTGACTCTTGCAGGAAAGAATTTCGTCATCGCGACCGGCTCCGTACCAGTGGAACTGCCCTTCCTGAAGCCGGACGGCGAGCAGGTCGTGACCAGCACGGAGGCGCTTTGCTTTGCGGAAGTGCCGGAATCCCTTCTCGTTGTGGGAGCGGGCGCCATCGGTCTCGAACTGGGATCGGTATGGTCGCGCCTGGGCTCCGAAGTCACCTTCGTGGAATTCCTCCCCACCATCGCGGCCGGTTCCGACAAGGATGTCAGCCAGCTCGCGGAACGGATCTTCAAGAAACAAGGCATGACCTTGCATACGTCCACCAAGGTGACCGGCTGCCGCAAAAACAGGAAATCCGTCACCCTGACAGCCGAGCGCAAGGACAAAGAAGTGAAGTACAAAGCCGAAAAGGTCCTGCTTTCCGTCGGCCGCCAACCTTTCACGGCAGGGCTTAATCTCGCCGAAGCGGGAGTTGAAACCGATGAAAAGGGACGCATCCCCACTTCAGACCTGCGTACGAAGGTGGAGGGAATCTGGGCCATAGGGGATGTGACCACCGGCCCCATGCTCGCCCACAAGGCGGAGGAAGACGGCGTGGCCGTCGCGGAGGCCATCGCCGGCAGCCGGCAGAAGATTGATTACGGCCGCGTCGCCAATGTCATTTACACCGATCCGGAAATCGCCACTGTTGGTCTTTCCGAAGAGGAGGCCGCAGAAAAAGGCATCGCTGTCAAAGTAGGAAAATTTCCGCTACAAGCGAATGGACGCGCCCTCGCCCAGGATACCACCGACGGGATGGCCAAAATTATCGCGGACGCGCAGAACGACCGAATCCTCGGGGCAGCCATCATCGCCACGGGGGCTTCCGAAATGATCGCTTCCGTGGTTGCCCACATGGAATACGGAGGCAGCGCCGAGGATCTCGGCCGCACCATTCACGCCCATCCGACCATGAGTGAATCTGTCAAAGAAGCGGCTCTTGCCGTCCACGAGGAAGCTATTCACTCCCTTTGAGGAAGGGGTAAGAAAAGGGTCCTATGCCGTTTTCCCGTTCAGGCGAGGAGTTGATCCGACAGTTCCGGGGACTTCCCGCGGATCCGGCGGAATCCCGCAATACGGGTCCACGTCCTCTGGACAGCCTCCTGGAGACCTGTATGGAGCGCCACCACCTCGGGAAAAACACTCCGGAGGAAACCATTCTGGAAAACTGGGCGCGCATCGTCGGGAGCGGCAACGCCCGGCGCTGTCGGCCCGAACGCATCGACCGCGGCGGGACCCTCATCATCCAGGTTGGTAATGCCACCCTCCGTCGCGAGCTGATGTTCATGGAGGACGGAATCCTTACGGCCCTCGGAAGCCTGCCCGATTGCGGCCACATTCACCGCCTTCGCCTGAAGGCCTGAGATCTCAGGCGCCGCCTACAGTTCAATCCGCAACCCGTCGTACGCGAAAGCCATTCCTTCGGGAAGTTCACGCCCGGCTCTTACATGATCGACCATGAAGGTCATGTGCGTAAAGAAAGTCTGCCGGGCGCCCACTTTTTCCGCGGTCGCCACTGCTTCCTCGATTGTCATGTGGGTCGGGTGCGGCTTGGGCCGGAGTGCATCAAGAACAAGCAGGTCGACCCCCTCGGCGAGGCGGTACGCCTCCTCTGTCAGGCGATGACAATCCGTGTAGTAGGCGAGACGGCGACCGCTGCCGTGTTCCTCAAAGACCAGTCCAAGGACGTCAACCCTCCCGTGGGGAAGAAGCGTCGAACGAATCCGGCCGCCGGCGGTATCCAGCTCGGCAGGCATCGGTTCCGGGGAAAAGGCTGGGTAGCCTTTGAACTCGGGACGCGTACGGATCGCATAGGGATAAATCGTCCGCACGCGCTCGAGACCCTCCTCCGTACTGTGGACCGGAAGCGCCTCGCCACCACGAAGATCGATAAAGCGGCGAAGATCATCCATGCCCATTATATGGTCGGCATGTCCATGAGTAAGGATGAACCGATCCACCTTGCGCACCTCGTTCCAGATGCACTGCAGACGAAATTCGGGCGCGGCATCCACCTGGATCGCCTCGCCTCCCATTCGGATGTGCGCGCTCGTGCGAGTCCGCCAGTTGCGGCGGTCGGAAAGATCGCAGGCTTCCCCCGGGTCGTGGGCAATCATCGGTACGCCCTGGGAGGTCCCTGTTCCAAGAAATTGAATTTGCATAGAATTCCGGAAATTTTCTTATTGGTCGCCCGGCGCTGGAAAAGGCGGCTCCGTAAATCCGCTTCTCCAGCGGTCGGCATCGGCGGCCTGCCGCGGGAAACAGATACGCCGCACTGCCTCATCGAAACTTTCCGCTCCCGCAAGCATCTGTATTTCCACGCGAAGAAAATACAATGGCAGTCCTGCGTCAAACGAAGGAGGAATGCGGACGGCATCTTTTTCCGTCGTGACGAGACAATCCAAACCGGAGGCCAGGGCCTTCTCCCCGACCCGTTTCAATTCGGTGGGGGTGAAGCGGTGGTGGTCAAGAAACCGGAAGGGCCGGATCTCCTCTGCTCCAAGTTCCTGCAGAAAAGACTCGAAACTTTCCGGTGTGGCGATGCCGCTCAAGGCCCCCACCCGTCTCCCGCGGAGGAACTCCAGCGGTTCCTCCGCGGTTCCGTTGACATGGCGAAGATGGCGTGGACGGTGCGCACACTCGATCCACTCCTCTTCCGGCCGGTACCGGCGGAGGGTTGTCAGCAGCTCCTCGTCCGCCGGTTCCTCGGACTTCGTCAGGAAAACGTAGGAGGCACGCCGCATCTGCCGGAGCGGCTCCCGCAGAATCCCGCGCGGCAGAAGGTGGTGGTTGCCAAAGGGGTTGGTTTTGTCGATGAGGAGCAGCTGCAGGTGATCCTGCAATTGGAAATACTGGAAGCCGTCGTCGAGGATCAGGGTATCCACCCCAAACCGGCGGATGGCATATAAACCCGCTTTGACCCGGTCCTTGTCCGTGACCACCACCACTCCAGGGAGATTGCGCGCAAGCATGTAAGGTTCGTCGCCGGCCACTTCCGAGTCATGTAGAACCGTTGCGCCGTCACTGACCACCCGCGGCGGAGACGGAGGCTGGTGCAACAGCATCCGCAGCCACTTTTTCAGGACGGGCTCCTTGCGGCTTTTGTATCCGCGACTCAGGATGGCGACTTTGCGCCCTTTCTTTTGCAGCGTCTGTGCCAGCCTTTCGACTACGGGGGTTTTGCCCGTCCCTCCCACGGTCAGGTTCCCCACCACCACGACCAGGCAACCCAGATGCTGTGCCCGCAAAATACGCTTTCGGTACAGGAGAAGACGGAGTTTGACCGCACCTCCGTAGAAGAAGCTCAGCCCGCGCAGAATCCCGCCCCAGAAGCGCGCCCGGCGACCGCCTCTCCGTTCGTAAATGACGTCGACGGTAAAGGCGGCGAAGCGGTTTACGGCCGCCCGCAGCCGTTCACACGTTTGCCGCCAGAATCGCATCGCTGCCCGTTTCGGAAAAACGCCCTTCCGTCCGACTGGAGCTGCTTCCGGAATTCGTTGCGGAGTTGCCTGTCCTCAGGATTCCCATTCCACAATGGTGTGCTTCTCCATCTCCTCGATGGTCGTGAGGCCGAGAAGCACTTTTTTTAATCCGTCGTAGCGAAGGCTTCGGTAGCCAAGCTTACGGGCGTACCGCAGCAGCTCGTGTTGTCCGGCTTCCGCCGTAATCATACTCCGCATTTCATCGTCAACAAGAAGGAGTTCATGGAAGGCCACACGGCCCGAATATCCCGTTTGGCGACAATTGGCGCAACCGGTGCCCTGGGAAAAGACGATTTTGCTATCTTCGGGAATGTCGGTGAAATAGCGTTCAAGGGCGTCCCGGCTTGGAAAGTAGGCGCGCTTACAGCTTTCGCAAATACGAGCCCCAAGCCGCTGTCCGAGAACGCCCATGATGGAAGGAGCCACCATGTAGGGTTCGATCCCGATTTCCATCATGCGGATAATGGCCTGAATGGCATTGTTGGTGTGCAGGGTACTCAGGACAAGGTGGCCGGTCAGAGCCGCCTCTGTGGCGATTTTTGCGGTCTCCGCATCCCGTATTTCCCCGACGAGAACGATATCCGGATCCTGGCGGAGAATCGAACGAAGCAGCAGCCCGAAATTCAAGCCAATATGCGAATTCACCTGCACTTGGGTGATGCCCTCAAGCTGGATTTCCACCGGATCCTCAATGGTGGAAATATTTTTCTCCGGAGTGTTCAATTCGGCCAGAGCCGCGTACAGGGTGGTTGTTTTACCACTACCGGTTGGCCCGGTGACAAAGACGATACCGTTCGGGCTCCGGATGAGCCGTTTGAACGGCTGCAGGATGTTCTGCGACATCATCATCTGGTCGAGATTGAAAAGCGACTTCCGTCCTCCCCCGGCGAGCACGCGAAGCACTGCCTTGCCTCCTTCCAGTGCCGGCAGAATACTGACGCGAAAATCGGCTTTTCCCATGCCGAAGGGAAGGCTGAACCGCCCGTCCTGGGGAAAGCGGGCTTCGGCCACGTTCAATCGACACAATACCTTCAGCCGCGTCAGAAAGGCGCGGTGGATTGCCTTCCCGTAGGTGTAGTAAGGCATCAGCTTACCATCGATACGAAAGCGCACCTGGGCATGGTCTTCCCCAGGTTCCATGTGGATGTCAGAGGCCCGTTCCCGGACCGCGAAAAAAATCAACCCATCGAGCAATTTGCTTAGGCTGTCGGAGGAGGCAAGGTTCTTGAGATCCTCTTCGGTCAGGGATTGGAGAAGTTCTTCCTGCTCATTCTCGAATTTCTCGATCTCCTCGACGACATTACTGTGGCTGGTGTAATAGACCTCGATCGCATGCTCGATCTCGCGCGGAGGTGCAAAGACTGGAGAGACCTTGATATTGGCAATGGCTTCAAGCCGGCGGAGGAGACGCCCGTCGTCGGGGCGCGACATCGCCACCGTAAGCACATTGTTGATGACATATAAGCCGATGGACTGACCTTTCCCCGCGATTTCAAAAGGAAGCCGCTGCACCGCGTCTTCGGTCACCACGGCGATGAGAGGATTGACGTAAGCCATGCCAAGGGCATCGGCCCACATCCGGCAGGCCCGTTCCTTGCTGACGAAACCGCGCGCAATGACTTCTTCGAGGAAAAGCAGGGTCGCCCCGCCACAGCGCTGCAGGAGGGGCTCCAGTTCCTCCGACATGAAGGCGCCTTCAAGCTCCTCCAGTTTGCGAAGAAATTCTTTATTTTCCGGGTCGGGCACGGCGGACCTTTTTTCTGCTTTGGAAGAGTTTTCCAATTTCCTCCTGATCGACCATCTCCTGTCCCAGTCCTGAAGACTCTCTCTCCTTTTGGACTTCTTTCATCAGGTCGCGGAGGGAGTAACGGACTTCCCGCAAGGGCTCCTCCCTTGATTCACGATTCGATTCTTCCCGCGGCATTGCTTATTCCTCATCAACAAAGATTTCGTCAAACAGTCCGCGCAGCAGCTCAATGATCTGCTCTCTCGGAGTGTCTTTGCGGATATACTGGACCGCCCCATGGCGCTGGGAACTTTCCACAAGTTGGCGCGAAGCATGGCCGGTCAACATCACCACGATCGCATCGGGGTCGTCTTCAAGAAGTTCCGGAAGAACCTCCAGCCCACTTTTCCCCGGCATATTAATATCCAGGAATACGACTTCCGGATGATGTTGGCGGTACAAATCCAAAGCTTCCGCCCCGGACTTCGCTTCATAGACCGTCTCTACTCCCAGATGGCGCAGAATCGTGCGGACATAGACGCGCAAGTGGGACTCGTCATCCGCTACCAAGGCACTTGTCGGAATCGACATGAGAGGGGACTATTGTGGATGCGAAGAAGACGGCAAGATTTTTACCTTGTCTCCGGATGGAAGAGAAAAGGATCCGCAAAGAAAATTCTTGCCCTATCGCCAGCATTTCGTTGGTTGGAAGGTTTTCAGCAAAGGAGACCGAAATCATGTCACAGCATCCAAGTTTCAAAGCCGTCGGCGGCTCCCGTAAGAAACGCCGCAATGTCCTCAAACGTTTTGAGCGCGTCGCCCTGTTGCGGAAGCGGGGCCAATGGAAAGAAGGGCGCTCCGTCACCGGCCTGCCCAAGACAATGCCGGAGGCCTGAACCAAGACTTCCCGCAGAAAGCAGTTTTTCCGTAGCCGCCTTCCACAGGGAAGGGGGCTTTTTTATTTTTTTTCCAAAGCCGATTCAACGCGACGAAACTCAAGCAGAGATTGTTCCAACAGATTGCGCAAATTCGTAAGAACAGCCTCCTCCGGAATTTTTCCATTCCCAGCAGATTGTTCAACGGCCTTCGCCGCCTGCCAGAGTTTGGCCGCACCAATGTTAGCGGAACTGCCTGCCAGAGCATGAGCAGCTTTGCAGACTGCAGAAGCGTCTCCTTCGTTACGACCGGTCTCCAAAGCAGCTAAATTCGCCTGGCTTTCCTCGTTAAAGAGACCAAGGATCTCCGCGATCAGCTCCGCAGGCTCCTCACCACCGGATGAAATCAACATTTTCACCTGCTCCGCATCCAGCAAGGGCGATGTAAGATCAATTGAAGATTTGTCCATGAAGATACCCCTTACAAAATACGATCCCCGATATAAAATCTTGGTCGAAGGAAATCGGGCAGGTTGGCGGGTCCTTTTGGTGTTTGCTGGAAGGTCAAACAGCGAACCCTTGATCTATCAAATCGTTTTGGCGATTTTCTGCGAGGACATCTTCTCCAATCGCAGCCAAAAGACCTGCAGGTCTTTTTTCAGCTCCTGAAATTCCGTATTTACCCCTTCGTTTTCATCCAGATAAACGCGTACGAAGCCGGGAATCCAGTTTTGAATACTGTCAAAGAAGGCCCCGACCTCTTTCTCCCTTTTCTCCCTTTTCGAGCCATTCGAGGATGCGGGTTCTTTGGAAGATTTGGACTTCCCATCCTTTCCTTTTTCTTTCGTTTCAAGCTGGAGGGAAAAATTCTTTTGTTGTCCTTTCCGGATAACTTCCACCGATACCTCCGCATCCGCTCCGGCAAGGTCGATAAGAGTGGAAAGCTGCTCCATATTGACGATCAACTGATCATCGAAACGCACAAGTATGTCGTTTTCCTTTAAGCCGGCCTTATCCGCAGGACCGCCCGGGACAATATGACTTAGAAGAATACCAACCCCTTCGGGCAGGTCGATGTAATCACGCAGGACATCAGGGACCGATTCGGTCACCACCCCCATAAAAAGCGATGATTCGTTTTCCGAGCCATTCCAGGCATCGAACCGTTTCGCCCATTCCCGGGCCAACTCACTCGCCTCATCGGCGATTTTTTCAATTTTGCCGCGCATGGAGGAATCCTCTTGTTCGCCAGGGCCTTTATCCGCTTGTAAAGAGACGGGCATGCAGGCGAGCAGCCCCCAAAGAAAGACCTTCTTCCTTCCAATTACTGATAACCAAGTCATTTTTAATCTCCCTTCTTAGTAGGACGCCCGGTCAAGACCATCCCCGCAGTTTGTCTTATCGATAAGACAAATAAGCCGGCATGGAAAACCGTCTGCCTTAAATAACCTTAGACGTTCAACTTTTCAGAGGATGAGCCAGATTTCTCGGGCGAGGCTTCTCCCTCTTCCTCCTCTTGTGTCTTCTGGTTCAAATAGTAGTGTTTGTACGACTTGTAGCTTTTGTCGTAATAGTGCGAGTAGTAGTAGCCAGCAACGTGCGTATTGAGATTATTAAGGACCGCACCGAGAATTGGGATGTTTGATTCCCGCAGACGTTTCAGGTTCACCGCCGCCGTCTTTCTCTTCACCGTGTTGAACCGGATGATCAGTAAGACCCCGTCGACAAGAGGAAGAATGTTGAACGCATCACTGACTGTCGCTACGGGTGGGGTATCGACAATCACGCGATCGTACCGAAGACGGAGTTCGTGCAGCAGATTGGAAAAGCGATCACTGCTGAGGATCTGCGTCGTGCTCTTGGTATTCCCACCGGCGGGCAGGATATCCAGATTCGGCAGATAGTCTTTTTGGATTACGCTGTCGAGATCGGCATCTTCAGTTAGGTACTGAATGACACCCGGCTTGGCGGAAATATCAAGGCCTTTGGCCACGTTCGGCATCCGCAAGTCCGCGTCGACAACAATGGAACGCTCCCCGTGCGTAGCGAATGTGATCGCGCAATTCGTGCTGACGAAGGTTTTTCCTTCGCTCGGAATCGTACTTGTAGTCAGAATTACCTTCGCGTTTCGGGATTCTTCGTTCAGCTTTAGCGTCGAATGAATTGAGCGGAAGGCCTCCACCGCGTGCCGATCGTGTTCATCCGCAACGATCCGTGCCTTTTCCTGCGCATCAATGCTGAAAATGTGTGGAACTATGCCGACCAGCGGTACGCCAAGGGAAGATTCTATATCAAAGGCGGACTTGACCTTGTCGTCGAGGAAGGCGAGGAGAAACACCAATCCAAGTCCCACCCCGCATCCAAGAACGAGGCCGATCATTAGATTGAGGGTGATGTTGGGTTTGTAAGGACGTAATGGCCGCACCGCACGATCAATAATACGCGCGGTCTGGGCTTCGGAGGTAACACTGACGGCCGCCTGTTGAAGCCGGCTGTAATAGTGGTTGTAGAGTTCCTGGCTGACCTCCAAATCGCGAAGCAGTGCGTTGTAATCAGGTCGGATACGATCCAATTGGATCAGCTCCTTTTCCTTCTCTTTTATTCGCTGCTGCGACTTTTCGTAGTTGGCCTTCGCCCGCTCGTATTGGTTTCGGACGGAGGATGCCGCCATTTCCACAGCTCTCTGCAGTTCCTTCTCCGTTTCATCGAGCCGTTCCTGGGCGGCAATCATTTTGGGATGTTTGCTTCGATACTTTTTCGAAAGCGACCCCATCTCAATCTTGATCAAGGAGTACTGGTTAAGGAGATCGGGAACCTGCGGATTAAAGTTGGAGATAAATGAAAGCTCATAGAGAGGTTCCCCGCGGTCTCGGGCGGCCTCCACTTGATTGAGTAAGGTCGTGGCCTCATCGAAGGATCGCTTGTCTTCTTCCAGTCGCGCATTGAGGGAGATGAACTGTTGATTGTCGACGTCCTGACTTCGTTCGACAGACACCGTGTCGAATTTTTCCTTAAAGTCCGCGAGCTGCTGCTCCATGTCCTGAATTTTGGCGAGCTGCTGATCCGCCTGGCTCCGTAGATCATCCACAGCCCGCATGGAACCTTCGATTTGTCGATTCCGATTAAAGTCGATGTACTCCTCGGCAAAATAATTAGCCACAATGGCGGCAATCTCCGGATCCGGATGGGAATAAAGAATATTGACGACAAGGGATAAGCGGACCGGCGAAATCGACCGGTTTCCGTAAAGAATTTCGGCGACGCTGCGGGTTCCCCGAAGCGTCGCATCCAGCCCTTCCTCGTAAGGTGACAAAAATCTTGCTCTTTCCGAACCTTTCAAGCGATCGTCCACCGATTGCACAATTCGGAGGCTCTCGAGGATCTGAATTTCTGTATTGAAATCTTCTGCGTTTACAACATCTTGTTGTACAACATCTTCCATTTGGAAGACTTGGTCTTTTTGCCGCAAAATCTCGACTGTAGCAGCCGCCCGATACTGTTTCGGAGCATTAAAGGTGTAGAGAGCGAAGCCAAGGAACACGACAAAGACGGAGACAACCAGCCACCAAATTCGTTCCCGCAGGATAAGGAGATAGTCGGCGAGGGTCCTGGAAGGGGCATTTCCCCCTTCTCCATACCCTCCGTAGCCTTCTCCGTAGTAGTAGCCACCATAATAGCCACCGCCATAACCGTCTTTCATTGGATTGTTACTCATTGCTTGGGGAAATTGAGGTTACCAGAGTCGCTCGGGGACATTGATGAGGTCCCCCTCCTGCAGGGGAAAGTCGTCAGTGGAAATTTTGCGGGCATCCACTTCTATGGTGGATTTCGAGCCGTCTTCTTCCATGCGGGTTATGGTAACGTTTCGCTTGTTCGCGAGACGATCATTACTCCACCCACCCGCAAGGGCAATCGCTTCGAGAAGGGAAAGACCCTCTTCGCTGGGGAAAGGAATTTGACCCTGCCGGTTCACTTTTCCGATCACTGTGACGCTGCGATCCGAGTAGCCCAGAACCGACAAATCGATATGGGGGTCCACGTAGAAGTCGCGGTTGTAAGGCACGTACAATTCCTGCCGCAATTCCTCAAGGCTAAGCCCACTTGCTTGTACGCTCCCGAGATGAGGGACGCTGATGGTGCCATCTTGGGAAACGCGCGCTTGGGTCTCGAACTGCAACTCATCCGCCACATACAAGGCCACCCGCAGATAATCCAGAGGAGAGACCATGTAGGAGCCCGAGGCACCCGAAGGAGCGGCCCTTGTTCCGCCACCGCTTTCCTGAGAAAATGTGGAAGCGGGCCCAAGGAGTAAGGTGAAAAGAAAAACAGCGAAGGACAGAGGACGGGAAAATGGAAGCTTCATTGGAGAATACAGGCACAACAGAGAAAAAATAGGGAGGTCAATCCAAGAATTGACCTCCCCTGAAATTGGCAGCAGATGCTATCCGGCTTTTTTAGTAGCGAACCGAGGCAGAAACCCTAAAGCGGGTATTGTCATAGTCTGCGGCGTTACCACCTTTCCGTTCCACATCGTTGTAGGTATAGCTTGCCCGGAAACTAAGATAATCGTTGGGATTGTAAGAAGTCCCAACGCTGAAGGTGGTCAAATCATTGGCACGGGGATTCCCGACCGTTTCCCCGGTTGCAGGGTCGAATCGTACGTCGTAATCCAACTCCCCGACCGAAACACTGGCATTGAATCCCAGTTTGTCTGTCAACGCATAGCGGGCGCCAAGAGAAGCCTTGGTTAATGCGAAATTCTCCCCTTGGAAGGCGCTGGTGTTGTAATCCCGGGATAGGGTCAGGAAAACCGTCGTCTTTGCATCACCTACATAACTAAGAGTTGCGTTGTAAGCGGTGGAGGAGGCGTCGGTATCCCAGTCTTTGAAGTCCCGGTCGAGGAAGCCGAAGGAAACGTCGGCGAAGAGAACAGGAGTGAATAGTTCACCGGAGGCACCAACAAAGTAATAGAGATCTTCATAATCGAAGTCAGCGAACCGAATGCCGTTTACATCAATGAAAGGCAAAGACTCGTTGGTGTCCACGGTTCGGTACTGCACTCCGGCGTTGAGTTCCAATTTCGGTTTCCATTTGTAAATAAGGGTCAACGGGATGCTATAGCTTTGAAAGTCGGTAAAATCGGCCTGGTCGTAGTCCTTATCTTCATAGAGCACCCCGGAAGAAGCCGCCAAAAGCTCGGAAATCTCATACCGGACATTACCTCCGACCTTAATTTCGTCCCGCTCGACGAGTCCGGGGAGAACGGTTGCCTCTTGGGTCAATATGCCCCGCGTACTGCTTAATTGCTCAAAAGACCCATGCACGGACGCCATCAGGCGTCCGGAGTTATATTTGGCCTGCGCACGAAGGTCCGCGTAATCCTCATCCAACTCGGAGAGGTCGCGAAAAACATCCCAGGAATGGCGGTAGGTAAGAGAAGCTGAGGCGGCTCCGCGTTCCATCATACGGAGTTCGACCCCGGGAGTGAAAGTAAGGTAGCGGGCGCTTTGCTCATCATCTCCGCTGGCGCGGACGATGTTGTCATCGTAAACAAATTCCACATCCCCGAGAAGATGTAGCTGTAGGCCATCCCCGAACTCCAGAGCGGGGGCGGCGAAGGCCGAAGAAACGGCGAATACGGAAAGAAGAGAAAGGTGAAGCGATTTGTGGTTCATAGACTGACAGGTTGTTTCGAGAGGATGGTTTGACTCGGTGATACCGAAATTTCAATCAAAATTTGAAAAAACAGGATCCAAGTTAGAACGAAGCTTGAACTGCCGCATCTGCTTTGACAAGAGCAGACTGGAAAAAGTCAACTTCCCCAGCAGCGGCCATGAGCAAAGAAAATACGACCCAGGAAACGACCCGGAGCAAACCTAAAACCTACCCGGTGTGGATGGGTTTTGCCCAACGCGAACTGACCCCCCGCGGCTCGATGCGCATCCGCATTCACTGGGGCCGGGTCGCCACCCTTCTTATTGTCATGGCGATCCTTGCCTGGACCGGAAAAAGCGTGGGATTGTATTACTTCTTCAAGGAAATCCGGGATTTTGAGGAAGTCTCCTTTGTCGACATGATCGCATTCCCCCTCAATCGGGGCGCCGTCCGCGTCCAACAAGGAGACTATCAGGTGGAACAAGGCAAAGCAGCCCTGGAGCGGGAGGATTACCGGCGCGGATTCGCCCTGTTACGGGAAGGAGTGGCCCGCTCCAAAGCCAATCTTGAGGGAAGAAAACTGCTTGCCCAGGTCTACGCGGGCTGGCGGCCGGACCTTGCCGCCGACATTCTCCGGGAAGGTGTGGAATATGGAAAAGAGGACGTGGATTTTGTGCGCCTGCTGGTCATGCTAATGCTTCGCGAGAAACAGGACGAGGAACTGCTGGCCCTTACCTCGGAAATGAAGGAGGAAGAACTGCCGGATGAAGTGGAGCGGATTCTCTCCGTAGGGCGTTTACGGGCGGCCATGAACAATGGGCGCTTCGACATCGCGAAAGAAGTATTCGACAACAGCAGCATCGCCGCGACCCTCGATGGCCTCCTGCTGGGAACCGAGCTTTACATGCGGACCGACCGCGAAAAGGAGGCGACGGAAGTCCTTCTTTCGGTCATTAATGCGCGGCCGGAGGGCAACCTTGTCCCCATTTACAACAAACTCGTTTCCGTTTACAAGAAGCGGGAGTTGTATGACAAGGCGCGGGAAGTCGCCCTGGAGGTGACCATCCGCAACCCGTTGGAATGGGAACCACGAATCCGTTTGATCGACGTGCTGTCTTCCTCGGGCAAAATCGAGCGTCGAGACCGGGAAATCAACGCAATGCTCCAGCGGCACCGGAACGAGGAGGAAGCCATGGTGGCCCTTTCGCAGCTGGCCGCGACCTACGGCAATGTAAACGCGGCCTCCCGCCTCTACGAACTGGCGCTTGAGAATGGATATGATCTCAGCCTCTTCAGCCTGACGCTAGCCGAATCGCTGGTTGCCGCTGGCGAACATCAGCGCGCCGTCGACCTCTGCAACGAACTGGTCGAGGAAGACCCGGGCTGGCTGGTCAACGCGCAAGTCACCTTCAACGGAATACGCTCCCTCGCCTACTACGGCATCGGCGATCGCGAACTCGGCAATCTCTATTTGCGCGACTTCCTCGCTGCGGATGGGGCGACCATGAATATTCTGCGGGAAGTCGCCAAAAAGTTCCGCGAATTCGATTTACCGGGAAAAGCCCTGGTTATTCTTGAAGAAGCCTATCGGCGGGACAATCGCAACGAAGGCATCCTCGCGGAGTTGATCGACGTAGAGATGGAACTCGGGGCCTTCTTCGCGGTGGAAGAACACCTGAAGCAGCTTTTCCAGCTCCGCCGACCCGATTATGACCTGCTGGAGGGAATTCACCAGCGACTCCGCAGTGATCGGTTCCTTTTCACCCGTGAGCGCCCCGAGTTGCTGAAGAACCTGAAAACCCTCATCGCCGAACAGGAGGCGATGTCGTGGGATATCTGGAAACGATATCAGGAAGCGGATCAGCAGGAAAGCTGAACGGGCGGAGAAAGCCACAGCCTTTTCCCAACTTCCCAGCAGGTTCCCGCACCTCCACCTACTTTCTCACGGAGCCAGGGCGTTCCGGGTGAGATCACGTCATTTATGTAATCCCTCTTCAATGGGAGTATCACTCGCCCTTTCCCTCTGCGTCCGCTTCGGCATCTTCGTCCCTGCGCAGACGAACTTCGACGACGCGGGTCTCGTCCACTTCGGTCACCTCCATTTCGAGGCCGCCGCTGGATAAAGACTCTCCGCATTCCGGAATGCGTCCCAGTTCGGAGGTAACGAGACCACCGATAGTGGAGACCTCCTCGGTGTCCAATTCGAGGGCGAAAAGCGATTCGATCTCGTGCAAAGGGGTCAGACCAGAGACGACGACTTCATCCCCGTTGCCCTCTTCCGATTTGATTAGCATTTCCTCACCGGCATCGAATTCGTCCCGAATATCCCCGACAAGCTGCTCGAGGATGCGCTCGAGGGTCAGCACCCCTTCTGTGCCGTGAAATTCATCGATAACGAGGGCCATATGAATCCGGTGGGAAAGCAGCTTGGTCAGCGCGGATTCGAGGGGCTCCTCGCTGTCGATACGGATCATATTCCGCTTCAGTCGTCGGAAATCGAGGCGCTTGAGGTCGCCGGGGTAGCGGAAGAGGTCCTTGATGTGGATAAGGCCGATGCAACGATCGAGATCGCCGAAGCAGAGCGGGTAGCGGGTGTGCCCGATTTCCTTGGCCATGCGAAGATTCTCCTCCGGAGACAGATTGAGATCGAAATACTTGACCTGATTGCGTGGTAGGAGGACATCGGCAACCACGAGGTCCCGCATCAAGAGGGTGTTTTTCAGGATCAACTGAGCCACCATGGACATCTGCGGAGCTTCCTTGCGCAAAAGCTCGATCTGGGTTTCGAGGTCGAGCGAATCAAGATCCGGCAAGGATTCCCGGCGCCAGCAACGCCAAATAAAGCGGACAAAGCCAAGCACGAGCGCCCGAAAAGGCTTGCTGAGCCAACTGAAGAGAAGGATGGGAAGCGAACCGACCCGCAGTACCTGCATGGGATAGGTCAGTCCAAGAGCGCGGGGAAAGAGATCGGCAATGATCTGGTGCAGGATCACTGCCATGAGAAAAGCACCAACGGCGGCAAGGGGGGTGCGGACGTCGTAGAGGAAGCCCTCAAGGCCAGAGAGAATATGAAAAAACCAGGGAAAGCCGACAAGGGCGTAGAGCAGGAGGCAGGTGGTCAATCCAAGGCGGAGAATCCGGATTGTGCGGTCCCCTTCTTCCAGAAAAGGAGCGAGCCGGCGATTCCCCTCCACCTGATCCCGTAGATCGGGATTGAAATGGCTGAACCGGATTTTGATGAGGCTGTATTCGCAGGCCACAAGAAGCGCGTTGAGCGCAAGGATCAGAATAATACCAAGGGCAGCCGGCAGATGGGTATTCAGGTAGGCTATCACAGGGAATGGGCGGTTTCTTTACCAGGAGGCAGCGATTGGACAAGGCTTCCCAGCTCCGCAAGAAGGCGTTCGTTTTGTTCGGGGGAACCAATCGTGATGCGAAGATGGTCAGCAAGGCCATATCCTGAGAGGGGCCGGGTAATAAGGCCTCTTTCCTGAAGGCTATGGGCAAGGGATCCCGCTTGCTGTGTATGAATAAGCAGAAAATTGCCCGCCTCGCTTTTGAGGGAGAATCCAAGACGTCTGAGGCCCTGCTCCAGCTGCCCGCGACCTTTGTGGTTGGTCTCGCGGCTGTGCCGGATCCATTCGCCGTCCTCCAGCGCCGCGACGGCCGCCGCCTGGGCAAGAGAACCGGTGTTGAAGGGGGAACGGACCCGGTTCAGGAGGCTGGCAAGGTCGGGCGTGGTGAGCGCGTACCCGATGCGCAACCCGGCCAATCCGTGGATTTTGGAAAATGTGCGGGTTAGGACGACCGGACGGTCTTCCCGCACCAGCTCCTCAAGGCCGGGCTCTTCCGTTTCCTCCTCGTACTCGGTGTAGGCCTCGTCGAGGCAGAGAATGACGTGTTCCGGGAGAGAGCGGGCAAAAGCGAGAATTTCGGCCCGCGGGAGGATGGTTCCGGTTGGATTATTGGGATTCGGGAGAAAAAGGAGACGAGTCCGCTCGGTAATGGCCTCGCGCATGGCGTCCAGATCGTGTCGCAGCCCTGGCATGGATACTGGTACGGGCGCAGCTCCGGCGAGTAAAGCGGCGATCCGGTAACTGATAAAAGCGAATTCGCCGACCACGACCTCCCGGCCCGGTCCCGCAAAGAGGTCGCAAAGAAGATAGAAGATCTCGTTGGAACCGGCTCCGAGGGCGAAGTGGTGAGGCGGGAAACCCCACATCCGGGAAAGCTGCTGCACGAGTTCATGCCCGCTGTTATCCGGGTAGAGGGCCAGATTCGCGGCGTGTTCACGGACTGCCGAAACCGCCCTCGGCGAGCAGCCAAGGGGGTTCTCGTTGGAGGCAAGCTTGCAGATTTGGTCGAGGGGAATTCCCTTCTCCCGAGCCACCAGCTCGATTGGTCGGCCAGGTTCATAGACCGGCAAATCGCCGATCTCGGATCGCGTAAGGTCGGAGGCCTTCATTAATTGCCTCTTGGCTTACCTCATGCTTATGTGAAAATCAATCACCTTGCCCGAATTCCTGCAAATCCGCCGTCGATTCCTGCCCGCCGCCCGCAATATGGCCGTGGACACCATTCTGCTGGAAGAAGCGGACCGAATCGGAAAGGTCATTCTTCGCTTCTATGGCTGGCGAGAGCCCGCTTTTACCTTCGGCTACAGCCAGCGGTGGGAAGCTGTCGCGGAAGCCCTCGGAGAGACCTCCGCCACCTGCGTACGACGGCTTACTGGAGGCGGCGTCGTCGACCATCGGGCGGACCTGACCTACGCTCTTATTGTTCCTCCCTCCAACCCGAACTGCAGGCTTGCCGCACCCGTGCTTTACAAAGCCATCCATGAGGCGCTCGGCTGCGGCCTTGCCGCCGCCGGGGTCGCCGCGGCGCTTGCTCCCTGCCCGAAGGGCTGCGGCGACCCGACGCCGCGCGGCCTCTCCCTCGCCTGCTTCAGCGCTCCCGAAGCGGACGACGTCATCCGCCCGGATACCGGGCAAAAGCTGGCCGGCGCGGCCATGAAGCGCAACCGGAAGGGTCTTCTCGTGCAGGGCAGCATTCTTGTCGGAAATGACAGCGGCTGGCCCGACTTGGAATTCATGGAAGTATTCGGGCATGCCCTCGCCCAGTGGCTCGGAGCGAAAGCCCGCCCTTGTGCGAGCGAGGAAGAGTTACCGCTCTCGCAGAGCCGCCTTTCGAAATGGGAACAGACTTTCGCCGATCCGGGTTGGAACCGCCGCCGGTGAGCAACGGCCGCTGTTGATCATTCCTCCCATACGAACGTCATGACATTCTCAATATGGCGGGTGTGCGGGAAGAGGTCGAAGGGCTGGACCGTTTCCACCCTGTAGCCGGCGTCCATCAGGATTCGGGCATCTCGTGCCTGTGTGTCCGGGCCGCAGCTGACATAGACTACGCGGGCGGGAGCGAAGGCCATAAGCTGGATTAGGAAATCCTCCCCGCAACCGCGCCGGGGCGGGTCGACAAGCACACAGGTCTGCCCGGATGGCGAGGCAAGACCGGCAAAAACCGCCTCCGCGGAACCGTGCTGGAAGGAGATATTGGACGCGGCACTGGCCGCCGCGTTTTCGCGCGCGAGCTCGATGGCCCGCTCGCTCACCTCGATGCCGGTCACTCCATCGAAAGAATCGCAGGCACATATTCCAAAAACGCCCACTCCGCAGTAGGCGTCGACAAGAAACCGGATTCCGGGACCGGCAGCCTCCCTGCCGGCGTGGTCAACGAGGAGGGGGAGAACATGCGAATTGTTCTGAAAAAATTCGCCCGCGATGAAGCGAAAGGTCCTGTCCCCGATGCTTTCCCTTGCCACCGCCTTCATATCGGTGACGACGCCATCGTCGGAATCCCGCAGAAGGAGCGTTCCGCCCTTGCGGAAACGGCCGGGCTCTTCGCGCAGGCGGGCCCGCTCCCGGACAAGGGCTTCGTTGATGGCAGGGCTGGCAATCGGGCAATGCGGAACATCGATAATCGACCGGTTACTGGCTCGCTGAAAACCGACGGGCGTGCCCGGGAGATGGGGCGGACGGCGGAAATGAGGGGTCAGCTTGGACCGGTAGCCGTACAAGTGCTCCCCGTTGCCGAGGCATGGCTGCACCTCTATTTCCCGTCCGGTCATTTTCCGCAAAAGCTGGCGGACCTGGTCCGTCTTCCAGGACAACTGCGCAGGATAAGCGAGATGCTGGTACTGGCAGCCCCCGCACTCCCCGAAGAGGGGACAAGCCGGTTCCACACGCTCCCGCGACGGCTCGAGGACCTCGACAAGATCCGCCTCGGAGTACTTCGCCTTGTTACGCCAGATGCGGGCGCGCACTCTCTCCCCGGGAAGGGCATAAGGAACGAAAACGACCCAGTCATCACTCCGGCCCACGCCCTGGCCGAGATTGGTCAAGTCCTCGATTTGGAGCTCGAGTTCGTGATGATAAGGAAAGGGATGCGGAGTGAAGTTGCGGGGAGGCTTCATCGGCGAATAACAGTCCCTGAATCTTCTCGTCTTCGGCGACCCGGTCAATCAGCTTGCACGATCGCATGACGGATCGGATCACCAGCCGCCAGAACCCGCGCGTCAAGCACCTGCTGCGCCTGCGCGAAAGCAGCCACCGGAAACGGCAGGGACGGTTTCCCGTGGAAGGCGCGCGCGAAGTGCGCCGGGCCCTTGCCTCCCGCTGGCCGCTGGAATCTCTCTATTACTGCGAGGATTTGTTCCGTGAGGCGGAGGCCTTCGACCTTCTTGAGGAAGCCGCCCGCAACGATGGCCTTGAATGCGTCCCCATGGCCGAAGAGGCCTTTCGCCGTGCCGCCTACCGGGAAGGCCCGGACGGCTTTCTGGCCGTGGCCCACCGCCGGGAGCGTGCCCTTTCCGATCTGGCCCTGTCCGCAAACCCGTTGCTCGCTGTTGCCGTGGGCCTGGAAAAGCCAGGCAACCTTGGGGCCATTCTCCGTACCGCCGACGCCGCCGCTTGCGATGCGCTCCTCCTCGCCGATGCCCGTTGCGACCTTTTTAATCCCAATGCCGTCCGCGCCTCGCAAGGCGCTTTCTTCCACCTGCCCTTCGCCGCCGCGGAGGGACCCGATATTCGCGCCTTTTTACAAACCCGCGAAATCCTCCCCGTCCTGACCACGCCCGAGGCCGCGAAATCGCTTTTCCAGACCGACCTGCGCGGAGCCGTGGCGCTCGTTCTCGGCCCCGAGGACAGCGGACTTCCGGAAGACTGGTTGCAGGCGGAAGGCCTGCAAGTGAGGCTGCCCATGCGCGGAATCACCGATAGCCTCAACGTCAGCGCCATGGCGGCGGTGGGCCTGTTCGAGGCCGTGCGCCAGCGGGCCTGACTCACTCACCCTCGCGCACTTTTCTCGCGGCCAGCTCGTTCAGGGCCTTCAGGTCAAGTTTTCCGGAGGCCAGACAGGGAATCTCGTCCACCCGGTAAATGGCCCGCGGGATCCAGAGATTGGGAATGCCGCGCGCGAGCAGGCGTTCACGCAATTGCTTGGGCCGTATTTCCACCGCAGCGAGGACGACCAGGGACTCCCCCTTGACATCGTCCGCCACGCCCGTGACAGCAACGAGGGGAAGCTCGGCGTCGTCGAGCTGGAAGGCCCGGGAGATTTCCTGCTCCACCTTGCCGTGGGGAATCATTTCGCCGCCCAGTTTGGAAAAGCGGCTGATCCGCCCCTCGATAAAGAGATAGCCGTCCTCGTCGATGCGGGCGAGGTCACCCGTGACAAACCATCCGTCCCGGAACGCCCGTTTGTTGGCGGCCTCGTTATTGAGATAGCCGCTGAACACATTGGCCCCGCGCAGTTCGAGGATCCCTTGTGTATTGACCGGTTGAATACGCCCGCTCGAGGGCTCCGATATTCGCGCCTGCATCCCCGGGAAAAGCCTGCCCACCGATCCGGCGCGGATTTCCGGGGGCTGTCCTTTGATGGAGGGAAGGTTCACGCTGACCACTGGAGAAGTCTCGGTCAGTCCGTAGCCTTCGAGGTACAGGCTCCCGAAGGTTTCCCGCCAGCGTTCCGCGAACCCGGGGGGAGTTTTTTCCGCCCCGCCCACAACAAAGGACAGGCTGGCCAGCTGCTCCGGGCGGCAGCGTTTGAAATACGGTCGAAGGAAGGTGGGGGTTCCCATCATCACCGTCACCTTTTCCTTTTCGATGGCCTCCGCGATCTTTCGCGTCTCCAGCGGCGAGGGAACCGTCACGCATTTCAATCCCGTCATGAGCGGATACCACAGCGTGGCCGTAAACCCGAAGCTGTGGAACGTAGGCAGGCAGGCGAGCAAGGTTTGATCGCGGTCGAGAAGATGGCATCGCCGGATCTGCAGGCAGTTCGCAATGATGTTTCGGTGGGTCAGCGGCACCCCTTTCGCGTCCCCGGTGCTGCCGCTGGAGAAAAGCAGGCCGGCTTCCCGTTCCCCGCCCGCCGTCGGAATCCGAAAGCGGCGCAGGAGGTGTCTCCGCGGCAGAAGGGTAATCAGTGCCAGCCGTTTCAGCACATCCTTCTTTTCGATGAAGGTCCGCTCGCGGACGAGGTCCACGGTGTGTTCCGGCCATGGAAAATCCGGGATCTTTTCCTTGACCGGGCCGGCCGTGATGACCGTTTCCACGCCGCCCATTTCCATAGTTTTGCGAATCGAACCCGCACCAGCCGTAAAATTAAAATTGACCGGTACTTTGTTGAGAAAAGTCAGGGCGAGATTGGTCAGGATGCTGCCCAGTCCGGAGGGGAAAACCACCCCGACCCGTTCTCCGGGGATGGTGGAACGCCAGCGCTCGGCAAGGGTCAACGCCACCGCCAGCACCATGCCCCCGCGCAGTTCTTTTCGTTCCTGGGCGAGGTCAACGACCACTTTCCGGAAGGGCGAACGCGCGAGGCCCTCGAAGCTCAGGGCGGCGAGGTGGCGGTCCAGTTCGGGTTGCCGGGAAAAGGCTTCGTATCCGCGGTTTAACAGGTGACCTTCTTCCTTTACCGCTGGCTGCTTGTTCATGGGGACTATCTCCGGGAGTGGGGTTTATGTCACAAGAGTTTTACGAAACAGAGGAGGCAAGAAAATCGCGCTGACAACCCAAAAGGTTGGCCTGCTGCGACAAAAGAAATCCAAATTATTCCCAAGAGGCAATCAGGCGGGCATAATACCGCCAGTCCGTATTTTGCCGTCCGGGCTCCGGTTCATTATTATACTGGCTGTTGATACCAAAACGGAGTTTCCACCGATCGCTCATCCCGAGAGGCAGGTTGAAACCGCTGTCCTGCTCGAAAATGAAGCTCCGGTTCTTTCCAAGGGAGGGAAGAAAGGTGTAGTTTCCCTTGAAGCGGGCCCATGGGGAAAACTTCCAGACGACATCCAGGCCAAAGTCCATGCCCGGGAATTCCTCGCTGCCATCGTCCTCGTAATCCTCAAAACGGTAACTCGCACCGCCTCGGAACTCCACCCGCAGATCCTCCTCGTTCCGGAGGCGGTACGAAAGACCGGCCGCCGAGGTCGCCCGCAAGGCGAGGTCTTCAAACTGGTCCCGCTCCGCCTCGGCGCGCACGAAGAAGCCGAGCTTGTCGAAAATGAAATTGGTGTAGCGGCCGCCGAGAATGACTTCATCGACGTTGCGCGTTCCGCTGTTTGTGCCGTAGTTGTAGCGGCCATAGAGGTCGAGACGGTCGAAGTCGCGCTCATATTCCGCTTCCAGCGTAATCCCGATGTCGAAGCGGTCCGTATTGCCGCTTTTCCCCGTCAGATTAAAACCGCTTTCGAGACTCCAGCCATCGGGCGGTGGCGGAAAGAGGCGGTCGAGAAAAAAGAGCGGTCCAGCCTCCACCAGCGTCGAGCTCTTTGCTTCCTTCTCCGCCCCGGTCGCCCCGGGCGTCCCCGTCTCCCCGGAGAGCTCTTCTTCGGGCGGAGACGGAGAGGCCTCCACTTCACGAATGGGCCGCAACAAGAGCGCCTCCTCAAGGGAGATCTGCCTTTCCCGGTCCTCCGTTACAAGGAACCAGTTCCTTCCGCCTTCTTCTACCTGGAGACGCCCCACCGCTTCGCCTTCCTTCAGGGGCAAAAGAAACTCCTGGTCGCTGACGAGCCCCTTCACCTTGTTCAAGTCCACGGTAAGAAGACCGGCGTAATCAGTCTGGAGGCGAATCGCTTCCTTGGCGACGGATTCGATATTCCCTGTGAGGATAGCTCCGCCTTCAAGATGGAGGCGATCCCCCGCAAGAGAGGTCTGGAGCCCGAGAATAAAAAGCACCGGGAAAACGCCGCACCGAAAGAAAAAGCCCATACCGAAGCTAATGAGAACATGTCGCTTGGGGACGCAGGGCAACGAAGAATTCCCTTCCCGCACGGGAAATCCGCCCTTGATGTTCCTGAGTCCATCCGCTTTACCAAGCGCAGATGAACCTACTCGAACTGGTTAAAGCCGCTCCCCCCGATCCCATTCTCGGCCTCAGCGAGGCCTTTCGGGCCGATCCCAACCCCGACAAAATCAATCTCACGGTCGGGGTCTACCAGGATGCCGACGGCCGTCCGCCCGTCCTTCCTTCCGTTTTGCAGGCCGAGAAGCGTCTCGCCGAGGAAGGCGCGGGCAAGAGTTATCTCCCCATCAATGGAGATCCTGATTTTCTTCGCAAAGCCCGTACGCTTGTTTTCGGGCCGCAAAGCCATCTCGTCGAGGACGGCCGGGTCGCCTCCGTGCAGACGCCGGGAGGTACTGCCGCCCTCCGCCTTGCCGGCGACTTTATCCATCACGGCCTTGGGCAGCGGACCGTCTGGCTCAGCAACCCGACCTGGGCCAACCATCCGGGAATTTTCAAGGCCGCCGGACTCAATCTGGCCTCCTATCCGTACTACGACCCGGAAACCCGCGGGCTCAACCTCGAAGGCATGATCACCGTTCTCGAGGATATTCCGGATAACGATGTTGTCGTCTTCCATGCCTGCTGCCACAACCCCACCGGTGCCGACCCGGATGCCGAAAACTGGGACACCCTCGCCAAGGTTTGCAAGGAACGGCGCCTTTTACCGATCATCGATCTCGCCTACCAAGGCTTTTCCCGGGGCCTCCTCGATGACAACGCCGCTGTCCGCGCTTTTGCCGAGTACGGACTGGAATTCCTTGTCTGTTCCTCTTTTTCCAAGAATTTCAGCCTCTATCAGGAACGCGTCGGAGTCCTTCATGTGGTCGCGAAAAACAAGGACGAGGCCGAACGGGCGCTAAGCCGGCTTAAAGCCATCGTGCGCACGAACTACTCCAATCCGCCCGCTCATGGAAGCGCGATTATCCGCACCATCCTTGACGACGGCGACCTCCACCAGCTCTGGGAAGAGGAACTCAAAGCCATGCGCCTGCGCCTGAAGCAAGTACGCGGAGAGCTGGTGGACGCCCTGGTCGAGGCCGGCGTCTCCGCCGACTTCTCTTTCCTTCGCGATCACCGAGGAATGTTCTCCTACACCGGTCTTTCGGAGACGACCATTCGCCGGCTACGCGAGCAATACAGCATCTACATTGTCGAGAGTGGTCGCATCAATGTGGCCGGACTTAACAGGCAAAACCTTACCCGTTTCGCGAAGGCCCTCGCCGAGTGCCAGCAATAGCGCGGGCATTCAGCTGAAGAAACTCCGCACCTTCTCCACCGAAGCGACCAGCTTTTGCACTTCCTCGGGGGTATTGTAGAAGGCGAAACTGGCCCGCGCGGTACCGCTCAAGCCAAAGTGCTGAAAAAGAGGCTGGGTACAATGGTGTCCGGTCCGGATAGCGATTCCGTCCGCATCGAGAAAGGTCGCGATGTCGTGCGGGTGCGCGCAATCGAGAACAAAGGATATCACGGAAGCTTTCTGCGCGGCCTCCCCGATGATGCGGAGGCCGGGGATGGAAAGCAGTCCCTCCGTCGCTTGGTCGAGCAGAGCTTTTTCGTGCGCTTCCAGTTGCCCCCGATCATGGGCCTCCAGAAAATCGAGGGCGGCCGCCAGCCCGATCGCCTGCGCCACCGGAGGAGTTCCGGCCTCAAACCGGGCGGGGGGATCTTTGAACCGGGTCCCCGCAAAAGAGACGCTTTCGATCATGTCGCCGCCGCCCTGATACGGCGGCAACTCCGCAAGAAAATCGGAACGTCCCCATAGCACACCGATCCCGGTGGGCCCCAAAACTTTGTGCCCGCTGAAGACGAGGTAATCGCATCCCAGATGCTCCATCGAAAGGGGAAAGTGCGGGATGGACTGGGAAGCATCCAGCAACACCCGCGCCCCGGCCTCCTTCGCCTCGGCGATAAGGTCCGCGGCCGGATTAATCGTACCGAGGGAGTTCGAGACATGGACGAGTCCGACAACTTTCGGTTGATCGGCTTCCAGCTTGCGCCGGAAGTCTTCCCGGTCGATTTCGCCTTCCGGAGTTACCTCCGCGACGGCGATACGGATGCCCCGGCGCTTTTCCAGCAACTGCCACGGAACGATGTTGGCATGGTGTTCCATGCGCGTCAGGAGGACGGTATCCCCTTCTTTGAGCAAGGTCTCCCCCAGCCCCGCGGCAACAAGATTGATTCCCTCCGTGGCACCTTTGGTGAAGACAATTTCCTCCGCCGAGGACGCCCCGAGGAAGGTGGCCACACGACCCCGGGCACCTTCGTAGGCCTCCGTCGATCCCTGCGAGAGGAAGTGAACTCCGCGATGAATATTTGCGTACTCCTCCCGATAGAACCGATCGATGCGTTCAAGAACCGCGGCTGGTTTCTGGGCCGTCGCGGCATTATCGAGATAGACCACCGGGCGGCCATCGAAATCCCGCTGCAGTAGCGGAAATTCCCGGCGCACAGCCTCGAGCTCGGCGGTCGAAAGGGCTTGTAAAGTTTCCATGCAAAAACCTATCCACGGTGCCCGTTCGCGCAAGGCCGTCTCCTCTTACCTTCCGAGAGAATCGTCGATGGCGTTCTGCTGGCGCGCGATGTCGTGAAGGGTGACGATACCCATCAGCTTGCCTGGGTCATTTGAGCTCACCACCGGGGCCTGCAGGACATCTTCAAGGACGAGAATCTGGGCGACGTCACGGATACTTGTTTCGGGATGCAACCGGACAAGGTGCTGGTCTGCGACAAGGTCCCCTACCGTGCGTGCCGCTTTCGCGCGCCGCTTTTCCTCCATCTCGTGATGCGTGACCACCCCGGCCACTTTTCCTTCGGTATCGACCACCGGGTAGCCATGGTGTTGGTGTCCGTCCTTCCCG
Source organism: uncultured Puniceicoccaceae bacterium (assembly GCA_964345345.1). GTDB lineage: Bacteria > Verrucomicrobiota > Verrucomicrobiia > Opitutales > Oceanipulchritudinaceae > Oceanipulchritudo. The sequence continues at coordinate 66,306 of CAYFRH010000001.1, forward strand.
ATCTTTTCGAGGACCTCGTCGAGGGATTCCTCCACCCCCACCGTAATGGGGTCGAAGGTCATGATTGTGCTGACCGGAAGGTTCCGCCAGTCCTGATCCCCCTTGTAATGAGGCATTTTCTTCAGGTTGATCTTGTCCTGCAGGAGCAGGGCGTCGAACAGCGGCACCGGCTGAAGTTTTACGGAGAGCAGCCAGGCAAGGATGTTTCCGGCCATCAGGGGCAGTATGAGGGCGTACTGCCCCGTCATTTCCCAGATAATTACGATGGAGGTCATCGGGCAGCGCCTCACCGCCGCGAAGAAAGAACCCATCCCCAGCAACGCAAGGGCTCCGATGATTTCGTTGCTGTAGTGAAAAAGAGGCTGCGCGGCGCTGCCGAAGAGCGTTCCCAGCATTCCCCCGATAAACAGCGTGGGTGCGAAAAGGCCGCCGCTGCCGCCGCTGCCATAGGCGAGCAGGGTGGCGATGATTTTCCCGACCAGCAGGAGTGCCACCGAGGAAATGAGGACCAGCCGTCCGTTGAGAGCAGTGTTCAGGTCCGTGTAGCCGATCCCGAAAATGCCGAGGTGCCCGTCGGCCAGCAGCGCCACCGTCACTCCGATAATCCCCACCCCAAGTCCGCCGAAGGCTGGGCGCACCCAGAGCGGTACCGCCTTGCGCCGCCGGAAAAACTGCCGCGTCTGCAAAGTTCCCTCGACGAAAAAACGGCCCAGCAAAGCGCTCGCAAGACCGATTGGCACCGCCAGCAGCATCCACCAGTCCGTGGTGATGAGCCCGAGTTCGATGTCAAAGGCCGGGTGCTCCCCGATGGTGATGCGCTGGATGGCCGTTGCGATGACGACACAGACAAAAATTCCGAAAAAGGCTTTGCTGCTGAAATCCCCAAGCAATTCTTCAAACACGAAAAAAACCGCAGCCATGGGCGCATTGAAGGCCGCCGAAATGCCCGCCCCCATCCCCAGCGGCACCATCGCCTGTATGCGCTGTTTGGCGAGGCCGAATTTCTGCCCGATCCACGAGGCCAGGGCTCCGCAGATATGGACGGTCGGTCCTTCCCGCCCAAGGCTCATGCCGAAACCTACCGAAAGCGTCCCGACGATAAAGCGATAGACAGCCTCACGCAGGCGGAAAACGCCGAAATCGCGGTAATAGCGCGCCTTTATCTGCGGAATCCCGGACCCCTCCGCCGTCGGGGCAAGGTATTGCAGGAGCAGGCCCGTCACCGCGCCGCCGATGACCGGAGCGACCCCAAAATAAAGAATAACTCTTTCGCTGGATCCGTCCCCGATCCATTCGGCAAGGGAATGCACAAAGTGGAAAACGAGGTCGATCGACTTCTGGAAGGCGACCGCCGCAACGCCACAAGCAACGCCCGTAATGATCCAGATGATGAGGTAGCGCTGGGTGTCGTTGAAGTTCTGCCGAAGGTAATCGGCAAAACCCATCCGCCGTTTAATACTACCGCCAAGGTTGGCCTCGCTCATTGCGGGCATCTCCATGACAAAGGGAATCCAGTCTGGCAATCCCTCATCCGGATCATTGTCGCTCCCCACTATTTAATTCGATGGACTTGCCTTGCGGTCGAATTCCTTTCAATTTCCGCGCTCGTCACAACTCCGCTCCAATGGAAACTTACCTTTATCTATCTCTCATTCCGGAGGCATTGATTTTGTCGCAACTGCCACCGGAACGCTTCGGAAAATACCTCGCCATCGGGGACAAAAAACTCACGCGCGGCCCGGCCATTTTTTTCGCGGTTGATCCATCCTTCGATTCGGATGCCTTCCGTCTCGCGGAGGCCCGTGCGAAATGCCTCACCCATCCGGACGGATCGCCGCGGCGCTCCACCTATGTCTCCGTCTACGGAACCCTTGCCAATGTGCCCGTTTCCGCCCTCGGCAACCTGTACCTCACGACCAAGGACGGCCTTACACTGGAACTGATCCCTTCCGACAACACGCTTCCGCAGCGAAAGGGCTTTCACCTTTACCAGGAGTTGTGCCCGGTCCATCCGAAAGTGGCCAGCCCCCTCCATCCGGAGGAATTCTGTCGTTACGTCACCCAGCCCGAACACCCCGTCTTCATTCCGCGGCTGGTGTTCTGCGAACTGCGCCTCAACGGACTCGCCACCGACCCGGAGAAAAGCTCCGCCGGCAACCTTCCCTACAAGGACATGAACCACCTCCGCGAGTGCCTCACTTCCCTTCAGTACCGCAGCGATAAAATGACGAAGATCGTGCACCGCGACCTCAACAAGGAGCTGATTTATCCCGTGGTCGAAAACGGCTTCTTCGTCGGCGACCAAAATGAGTTCCGCGCCTATCCCTTCCCCTCCGAGGAAGAATTGGAAGGACCCCATCACACATGGTGGAGTTCCGCCACGTCCGTCTCCCGCTTTTAATCCGGATTCCTCTTCATGAACTCTTCCCTTCCCCTCCTTGCTCCTTTCCTCGGTCTCTTCGGTCTTATCTGTGCTTTCGGCATTTACCGGTCCATCCAACGGCGACCGGCCGGGGAAGGCCCCATCGCCGAAATCGCCGACCAGATCCACAACGGGGCCATGGTCTTCATGCGCGGCGAATTCCGGATTCTCGTCCTCTTCGCCGTTCTCGTCGGAGGCGCCCTCGCCTTCAAGGACCCGTTCGAATCCCTCGCCTTTTTCCTCGGGGCTTTCTCTGCCGGATTAGCGGGTTTCATCGGCATGTACACCGCCACCAAGGCCAATGTCCGCACCACCGTGGCCGCGCACGAGCAGAGCGCCGGCGAAGCACTCCGTACGGCCTTCGCCGGCGGCAGCATCATGGGGTTGACGGTGGCCTCCATGGGGTTGCTCGGGGTCGGCGGACTCTTTCTTTTCTTCGGCCGCAGCGAAGCGGACATCCACATCCTTCACGGCTTTGCCATGGGGGCTTCCCTTGTCGCCATTTTCTTCCGTGTCGGCGGCGGCATCTTCACCAAGGCGGCGGACGTGGGCGCCGACCTCGTCGGCAAGGTCGAATCCGGCATCCCGGAAGACGACCCGCGAAATCCCGGGGTCATCGCGGACAATGTCGGTGATAACGTCGGCGATGTCGCCGGCATGGGCTCCGACCTCTTTGAATCCTACTGCAACGCGCAGATCGCCAGCATGGCCATCGCTGCGACTATGGGAGCGGCCATGGTCGCCAACCTCGCCGACTCCGCCTTCAGCCTGCTTTTCCTTCCCCTCGCCCTGACCTCCACCGGTTTGCTCTGTTCCCTCGCCGGCATGCTTCTGGTCCGTGCCAGTGCGGGAAAAGAACCGGCCCGCGCCCTGCGCACGGGAACCCTTGGGGCCTCCGTTCTTTTCATCCTCGCCGCCTACGGTGTCATGGCTCTTCTCGGCGTTAATCCCGCCGTCTGGTTCTGCGTTCTCTGCGGTGCCGTCGGCGGCGTCTTTATCGGGCTGGCAACTGAGTTCTACACCGGCGGTCGTCCCATGCGGGACATTGCCAAGTCTTCACAGACCGGCGTCGCCACCGTCATGATTTCCGGACTCGCCATGGGCATGCAGTCCGTGGTCATTCCGCTCGCCACCGTTGGTGCCATCCTCCTTATCACAAGTGAACTGGCCGGCCTGTACGGTGTCGGCATTGCCGCCGTCGGCATGCTCTCGACGATCGGCATCACCATGAGCATCGACGCCTACGGCCCGGTCGCCGACAACGCCGGCGGGATTGCTGAAATGGGTGGCCTCGGGAAGAAGACCCGCGACATCACGGACTCCCTCGACGAAGTCGGGAACACCACCGCCGCCATCGGGAAAGGCTTCGCCATCGGCGCGGCCGCCCTCGCCGGGCTCGCCATCATTGCCGCCTACATCAACGTCATCCGCTCCCACCACCAGGACTTCGAACTCCAGCTCGCCGATCCCGCCGTCCTTACGGGGATCTTTATCGGCGGTTTTCTTCCCTTTCTGGTCAGCTCCATTACCATGAACGCCGTCGGATCCGCCGCCGCGGAAATGATCGCGGAGATCCGCCGCCAGTTCCGCGAAATACCCGGGCTCCTTGACGGGGAGGCCAAACCGGACTCCGCGCGCTGCGTCGACATCGCCACCGAGGCCGCCCTCAAGCGCATGTTCCTGCCCGCCGCCATCGCCGTCTTCAGTCCCGTCGTCGTCGGGTTCGTCTTCGGACCCCATACCCTCGGCGGCATGCTCGTCGGGGCCCTTCTCGGATGCGTCCTCCTCGCTCTTATGATGGCCAATGCCGGCGGCGCATGGGATAATGCGAAAAAATTCGTCGAGCAGGGGAATTTCGGGGGAAAGAATTCCGACGCCCACCGCGCCTGCGTCGTGGGCGATACGGTTGGTGACCCGCTTAAAGACACCTCTGGTCCCTCCATGAACATTCTCATCAATGTCATGGCCATCGTCGCCCTCGTCATCGCGCCGCTGTTGTAGAAAACCGTTTAAAAAAACGAAACTCTCAGCTCTTTGTCCCTTTTCCGGTGCTCAGCATCCAGCTGACGAGAAGGAGGCCGAGGGCCATTGTCAGGGCCACGATGAGCAGCCCCGGCAGAACGGGCACGTCGCTCACGCCCGTCATGCCGTAACGCAGTCCATTGACCATGTAGACAATGGGATTGCCAAGCGAAACGAGATCCCATGGCGGCGGCAGTAAGTGGATGGAGTAAAAGACGCCCCCAAGGAAGGTCAGCGGCACCAGCAGAAAGCTCGGGATGAAATTCACGTGGTCGAAATCCCTCGCGATGATGCCCGTGGCAAGCCCCAGCAACGAAAAGGCGAAGCTCGTTCCGAAAAGGAAGAGCAGCGTGATCCCGACATTATGCGTTGTACCCGCCCCCATGAAGGCGGCCACCGCCCAGATGACCCCTCCGACCATCATCGCCCTGACAACTCCGGCCATCGTGTAGGCAAGTGTGATCTGGTACGGTTTCAACGGGGAGACGAGGAGGTCCACCACCGTTCCGTGAACTTTGCCGATGAAGAAGGAGAACGCGCAGTTCAAAAAAGCGTTCGTGATCGTCGCCATCATGACGAGCCCCGGGACGAGGAAATCGGTATAGGGAATGCCCCGGATGACATCGAGGCGGTCGCCGAGCGAGTAACCAAAAACAAGGTACCACAACATCGTCGTAAGGACCGGGCTGAGCACCGAATGCCCCGCGAAGGAAAGAAAGCGGTGCATCTCCTTTCGGAACAGCGTCCACGTTCCGTAAAAGCCACCTTCCTTCCGCGCCCGCTCCAGTACGCGTCCGAAATGCACCCGCGCCGCTTCCGCCTGCTCCCGCGAAGGCATCAGGCCGTTTCCTCCCGCTCCCGCGCCATCACCCCGCGGAAAATCTCTTCCAGCCGGCTGCGCCCCCCCTCCACGCGCAAAGGGGTCAGCCCTTGCATTTTGGTCTGTTCCCAAATTGCGGGCATGACTTGCGCCGGTTTCGGATTGGCCCGTGTGCTGTCCTTGAAAGCGAAGCGGAGGCTATGCCGATCAATGGATTCGGTCCGGAGATCGGGAATATCGGCAAACCACTCCTTTGCGACCTCCTCGGCGAAGGTGATTTCGAGCCAGCGTTCGCCATAATGGTTGAGAAGGTCGTCGCGGTCTTCGACGAGAACGAGGCGTCCGTTTTGGATCATACCGATCCGGTCAGCCAGCTGTTCGGCCTCCTCGAGGTAATGCGTGGTCAAGACGATGGTGGTGCCGGAATCGCGGAGGCGGCGTACATATTCCCACAGTTCTTCGCGCAGCTCGACATCGACCCCGGCGGTCGGCTCGTCGAGGAAGAGGACGGCCGGGTTGTGGACGAGAGCCTTGCAGATCATAAGCCGACGCTTCATGCCACCCGATAGCAAGCGGCTGTTGTCCTCGGCTTTGGAACGCAGCGAGAAGATTTCGAGAAGCTCGCGGGTCCGCTGCCGGTAATCCCGGACACCAAAAAAGCCTCCCTGGTACTCAAGGATGTGTCGGCTTTTGAAAAACCCGTCGAAATTGAGTTCCTGCGGAACGATTCCGATGAGTTGCCGTACGGTGGGATAATCACGGACGACATCATATCCCCCAACGTTGATGCTTCCGGAAAATTCCTGCACGAGCCCGGCGACGCACCCGATGAGGGTGGTCTTGCCCGCTCCATTGGGTCCGAGAAGCGCAAAAATCTCCCCTGGGGGAACGTTGAGGGAAACGTCGTCGACGGCACACAGGTTCCCGAATTGCTTGGTCACCCCTTTGATCTGGAGAACGCTTTCCACAAAGGCTTTAAGGTGAAGCCGGATTTCGTTTTGCCAACCCCGGGAGGCGGCTTTTTTTGGCTTCGGGCATCCGGTAATGGAACAAAAGGCCCTCGAGTGCGCCGTTGAAAAGGGTCCGTGTCCACGACGGCTTTAGGGGAATCTGTTTCGCGGCCGTCCGGTTGGCGGTAAAGAGGGAAAAGCCCCCACCGGGAACCCGGCAACGGGCCGCCCAGCTGAGATCGCGGTAAAGGGCCACCAGTTCCGGTTCGGACCCGAGGCGTTTTCCGTAGGGAGGATTCGCGACCAGCAGGCCCCCGGGAAAAGCCTCCCCCCGCTCCTGTAGTTGTTCGCATGTGAAGCTCAAGTCCACCGCCTCCGGAAAGTGCTCCGCACGGATTTCCCCGCACAGGGCGATGGCCTCGGCATCCATATCCGATCCGTAAACGGGAAAGGGCTTCCGCGGTTCCGCCAAGGAAGCCAGCTTCCTCTTCTCGGCGAGATGCGCTTCCGGGTCGTAATCGAGCCAATGGAGGAAGGCGAATTCGCGATGCAGGTTCGGATAGACGCCGTGCGCCATCATCCAGCCTTCAAAGCAGAGGGTCCCGCTGCCGCAACAGGGATCGACCAAGGCGGTGTGGGCGCCCGTCTCGCTCATAAGGAGAATGCCGGCGGCAAGATCTTCTTTCAATGGCGCTTCACCATGCCGGAGGCGGTAGCCGCGCTTGAACAGCGGAATGCCCGAACTGTCGAAGCACAGAGCGACCTCCTCTCCCTCAAGGTGGGCCACCACGTGAATCTCCGGTTCGCGCTTGGAAATGTCCGGGCGTTGTCCGTGCAGCTTCCGAAAAGTATCGACGATGCCATCCTTGATACGGTGAATGACATACTGGCTGTTGCGCAGGTGCGGTGAGTTCCCGTTCACATCGATTCGCAACTGTTTTTCCGGGGAAAAGAGGTGGTGCCAGTTCGTGCGCCGGGCCTGATGATAAAGCACCTCGTAATTTCGCGCCCGGAACCGCCGCAGCTCGATGAGCACATGGATCGCCGCGCGTAGGCCCATGTTAACCCGGTAGAGTTCCCCGGAACCCGCTTCAAAGCGGACAGCCCGTTTTCCGCGGCGGGTCTTTGCGATACCGAGAGCCTGTAACTCCCCGGCCACCACCGTCTCCAAGCCGGGGCGACAGGTGGCAATGCAGTCGTATTGAGGCTCCGCCATTACCGCTTCCGCTCCGAAGGGGAGCCCAGCCGTCTCCGGCTAAAAGGGGATCTCTTCATCATCGGACGGGTACTCCGCAGGATCCTCTGCGGGAACGGCCGGTTCTTCCGCGGTTTTCCGGTCGGCCCCGGCCCCTTCCCCGGCATCGATTTTCCACGCGACAAGGTTCACGAAGTAGCGGTCGTTCCACTCGCGACCGCGGATATCGAAGTGCACCGTCACCTCGTCTTCCTCTTTGACGGAGTCGAGCAGTTCGGCCTTCTCCTTCAGGCACTCGAACTTAACCTCCTGGGGGAACCGATCCTCCGTACGGACGACGAATTCACGCTTGGAAAACCCGCTCGGAAACTCCTGCAAAGGAAAGAGCTTCGTGACTTTACCGGACATTGTGTACGCCATGTTGGAAAGGGAAAAAGCAGCGCGGCGGCTTGTCCACCCTCTTCCCTGCCTGATTTCAGGTAGTTTCCCGCCAATATGTTCCTAACAAAAAAACCGGGAATTTTTCCTGACAAGAGCAAGCCCTTCTTTCAACTTCTGTGCAGCTGTGTCACAAGGGTGACCCTCAGCATCAGACCAGTCCCGTCCTTCTCCCATGGTAAATGCACGCCTGCAGATGAAATGGTTCCTGCTCGTCAGCGGCCTTCTTGGACTGCTTGCCGTTGCTTTGGCAGCTTCGGCCATCATTCTTGAATCCGGCGAAGCCGATGCGGAATTAGTGGAAACAACCTCGGCGGAGGCGGAACTTGCAGCCACGGCGATTCGGAACGATCTTTATTTCGGCCGGATTCCGGGACTGCGCCAGACGATGAAATTCCTCGTCCGTTCCTCCTCCTTCACTCGGGCCCAACTCTACAACAGAGACGCGGAAACATTGGTGGGAATCGAGGCGGAGGCCTTCCCATCTCCATCGGAATTCGGCGAAAGAGCCCGCGGCGATTTCGCCCCTCAAGTACGAAGGCAGGGACAGGAATTACAGGTTCGCGTTCCAGTGGTCGTAAACGCCGGGGACATCATCGGGACCCTCCTCCTTGCCCGGCCCGCGGCCCCCAAGGCCTTGGCCACTTCCGCAGCGATTCTTCGCTACAGTCTGCTTGCCGCCTTGGGCTGGTTGCTGACTTCGGCCCTCGCCTGGCCGGCGATCCGCCTTCTCATCCGGCCTTTGCGGGAATTGGAAGCAGCCTGCCGCCTGGACGGAGGCGGGAATGCCGATCTACCAGTGCGCTCACCCGACGAAGTGGGGCAGGTTGCCCTCGCTTTCAAACGCCTCGCCCACGAGCTGGAGCAGGTAAAAACCACGCAGCGGGAATCCAGCCAGCATCTTGCCTTTATCTTTCAAGAAACCCCCGTCGGATACATCGAATGGGACAAGGGTTTCCGGGTTCTCCGCTGGAACAAGGCGGCCGAACGGATCTTTGGATATTCCTCGGAGGAGGCAAAGGGCCGCACTGCCGCGGACCTGATCATTCCCGAGGGAACGGGTGGAAACGTTGCCCAGGCCATGCACATCCTCCTCCGCGGAGAAGGCGGTCGGGAAAGCTTTAATCGCCATCACCGCGCCGACGGGCAAACCGTCTTTTGCGAATGGCATAACACCCTGATCCGCGATCGGGAAGGGACCATTTCTGCGGTGGCCTCTATAGTCCTCGACGTCACGGAAACGACCGTCGCCCAGCGGAAACTCAAGGAAGCGCTGGAAGTCGCCCATAAAGCCACCGAAGCAAAGTCCCAGTTTCTCGCCAATATGAGTCATGAAATCCGGACGCCCATGAACGGGGTCATCGGACTTACCGAACTGCTTCTCAAGACCGACTTGAACGAGCAGCAGCGCGAGTACCTTCAGGTGATTCATTCCAGCGGAGAAGTCCTGATCGCCATCATCAAGGACATCCTCGACCTCTCCAAGATCGAATCCGGCACTTTCACCTTGGCCGAGGAGACCTTCGACCTTGAAGGGTGCCTGCGGGGCAGCGTCCGCCTTTTTTCCGGGCAACTGGAAGAAAAGGGACTGGAAGGCATCTGTGAAATCGGGGACAACCTCCCCCGGTTTGTTCGTGGAGATGCCAACCGACTCCGGCAGATCCTCTACAATCTCCTCAGTAACGCGATCAAGTTCACAAACGAGGGTTATATTCGCCTCGAGTCATGGAAAGAAACGGTCAACCAGGACCGCCTGCGGCTGTTTGTCTCCATCACCGATACCGGCTCCGGTATCCCGGAGGAGACCGCCCGGGACATCTTCGAACCTTTCAAACAGGGAGACACTTCCTCGACGAGAAGCCACGGGGGGACCGGCTTGGGATTGACGATCTGTCAACGGCTCTGCCGCCTTATGAACGGAGACATCCACCTTGATCATACTTCCGAGAAAGGGACTTCCTTCACTTTTCACATCGAATTGAAGAGGGCGGAGGCTTCTTCCCCGACTTTTCGAAAGAACAGCCAAGCGAAAGAGGAGCTTCCCGAGAACCTTCGTATTCTTCTTGTTGAAGATAACGCCGTTAATCGGATGGTTGCAAAACGCATCGTCAAAGAACTTGGTTATGACTGTGATACCGCCAAGGATGGAAGCGAAGCCTTCGGAAAAGTCATCGAACAACCATATGACGTGCTGTTTATGGATTTACAGATGCCGGTGATGGACGGATTCGAGGCAACTGAAAAAATCCGGGCTCGTTTTGGCCGGCGGCACCGCATCGTGGCCCTTACCGCCTCCGCCGTCGAAGGGGATCGCGAGCGGTGCCTCGCGGCAGGAATGGACGACTACCTCAGTAAACCGATCCACATAGAAAATGTCCGCAACGTCCTCCTCGGGCTCTGGAAGGAAAAAGGCAGCTGGATCTGACATGTCGTCATTCCATTACAAGACCCTTTAAAATGGGAACGGCGTAACGATCCCGTGCAAAAAGGCCGGTTTCAGCAGGCTTAGACCGCTTCGTTGTTGGGATCAAACCCAGGGTTTACAACCGGGGAACAAGGCGCTGAACCCGGCCCCGTTTTTTTCCTTTTGTCATGGAAAGGAAATAGATGGAGCCATCCGGCGCACAGGTGACGTCCCTCACACGCCCGCGGTCCTTGATCAAAACCTCCTGTTTCGCGACCTTCTTTCCCTCAATGGACACCCTCCGCAACTCTTCAGCGGCGAGGCCGGTGACGAGGAGGTCGTTGTGCCATCGAGGGAACTTATTCCCGGTGACGACCTCCATCCCGCAGACGGCCAGCGAGGGCGTCCAGTGTGCCACCGGACCTACCATGCCGGATTTCTCCGTGAGAGCAGTAATGGGAGTGCCATTGTAATTCATCCCGTAGGTAACCTCCGGCCAGCCGTAATTCGCTCCGCGCCGGATGAGGTTCAGTTCATCTCCCCCGCGCGGTCCGTGCTCAGTCGACCAGATCCTTTCCTCGATTGGATGCAGGACAAGCCCCTGGGGATTGCGATGACCATAACTCCAGATAGTGGGCAGCGCACCTTCACGATCCACGAAAGGGTTATCCTCCGGGACCCCACCATTCTCACGAACACGATGAATTTTTCCGTTTGGCTTATTAAGGCGCTGCGCCATCGCCTTGTGACCGCGATCGCCGATGGCAAAGAAGAGATAGCCATCATGGAAAACAAGCCTCGTTCCAAAGTGCCGTCCGGTTCCGAGGTGCGTTTCTTCCGGTGCTTCGTAAATGCTTTCCTGCCCGGTCCAGCGGTTGTTCTCAATTCTTCCGCGGACGATCTTTGTCATTCCGACCGTGTTCCCGTTCCGTTTTCCGGAAGCGGCATTGTAGGCGAGATAAACCCATCCGTTTTCCTTCCACTCCGGATGCGGCTTCGCTTCCATCAACCCGCCCTGTCCTTTTCGCCAGACCTTCGGCAGTCCGCTAATCCGCTCCGCCTCCCCGCTCGCGGTGTCGAGAAGAAAAAGCTCTCCGTCGAAATGGGTGACAAGGGCCTTGCCCGGCGCCATGAACTCGATCGACCACAGAACGCCCTCCTTTTCCCAGATCGTCTCGACACGGAAATTGTGCTCCTCCGAGCGGAAAACGCCTTGTTTCGGCGCGGTCTTGGCAAGCGTTTCCTTTTTTCGGGCGAGTAGCCATTCCTCCCGGATGTAGATAACGAGGGCGCGGATTTCCTCGTCGCTGAGGGTATCCCCGAAAGCCTCCATTCCGAGATCCGGCAATCCGTGGCGAATAATATCGGTGTATTCTTTATCGAGGGAAGTCGTCCATTGATCCGTCGTCAGAAGGGATCCCCCGAGACCGTTATTGAGATCTTCTCCATGACAAACGGCGCAATGCTGCTGATAGAGGCCGTCCACTTCTCCGCCCCCAATGGCGTACTGGGCATTGAGAACAACAGCGAAAGAGGAAAATCCGGCGGAAAGAGCAAGCAATCGAAGAGGTGTGAACATGACGATGATGGTGAGTTGCCGCCTCCGCACGTCAAGGCGCCACCCCTTTCCTCAGGCAAAGGGGCGGGATGCCTAAAAAAAATTCTTCCCATGCCTTCCCGTGACCGTTTGTGTTTCAATGAACAAAAAGATTTTTCCGTTTATGCCACATCTGGACCGCACCCCTCTCGGCTGGCCGCAACCTCAAGGCCTCTACGACCCCTCTCACGAAAAGGATTCCTGCGGAGTCGGTTTCATCGCGCATTTAAAGGGCAAACGCTCGCATGAGATCATCCGCAAGACTTTGGTCATGAACCGGCAGATGATCCATCGCGGGGCCAGCGGTTCCGATCCCGACACGGGTGACGGGGCCGGCTTGTTCGTCCAGATGCCGGACAAATTTCTGCGCAAAGTCATGTCTCAACGTGAGGTCGAGTTACCTGCCGAGGGCGAGTACGGCGCGGGCCTCGTTTTTCTCTCCCCCAACGCCAGCGAGCGCGAAGCCACCATGCAGCTTTTCGAGCATATCATCCGGGAAGAAGGACAGAGCTTTCTCGGCTGGCGGACGGTTCCCGTGAACAGTGAAATTTTGGGCACTACGTCCCGGCAGTACGAACCGGTCATCAAACAGGTCTTTATCGGGCGCTCGGCCGATCTCCGCGATACCATGGCGTTTGAGCGCAAGCTGTACGTGATCCGCAAGCGCGTCGGGAACGCGATCCGCTTTAACGAGGTTCCCTCACAGTTTTACGATGTGCACCGGACCACTCAACACACTTTTCCGGGCGGGGAATTCTTCTACGTCACCGGCCTCTCCTCGCGGACCATGATCTACAAAGGGATGCTGACCCCCTGCCAGCTCGGCGATTATTTTTCCGACCTGCATGACGAGGATTTCGAGTCCGCCCTCGCCCTCATGCACACGCGTTTTTCCACAAACACCTTCCCGAGCTGGCCGCGCGCACACCCGAACCGTTTCATCGCCCATAACGGGGAAATCAACACCGTTATGGGGAACGAGAATTTCATGAAGGCCCGCCAGGCCTGGTGCGAGAGCGACCTTTTCGGCGAGGACCTCGAACAGATATTTCCCATCGTCAACGAGGACGGTTCCGACTCCGCCCGCTTCGACAACGTCCTCGAATTCCTTCACCTCGGCGGCTACGACCTTGCCCACGCCGTCATGATGATGATTCCGGAACCATGGGAACGCCACGCCACCATGGATCCGGCAAAGCGGGCCTTTTATGAATTCCACGGCTGCCTCATGGAACCATGGGACGGGCCCGCTTCCATCACCTTCTCCGACGGTTACCAGATCGGGGCTGTGCTCGACCGCAACGGCCTGCGCCCGAGCCGCTATTATGTGACCGAGGACGATCTCGTCATCATGGCCTCCGAAGTCGGCGTTGTCCCCGATCTCGATCCCTGCTCGGTGGTCGAAAAGGGCCGGCTCCAGCCCGGCCGCATGTTCCTCGTCGACATGAAGGAAGGCCGGATCATCCCCGACGAAGAAGTGAAGAAGCGGGTGTATTCCCTGCGTCCCTACGGAGAATGGCTGCGCGAGCGGCGCCTGCACCTGCACGACCTGCCGGAAAGCGGGGAGTTGCCGGCGGCCGATCCGGCAGATCTGCGCCAGCGTCAGCAGGCCTTCGGATACACCTACGAGGATCTGCGCCTGATTCTCGGGCCCACTTCCGAAAAAGGCGTTCAACCGATCGCCTCCATGGGCAACGACACACCGCTGGCGGTGCTTTCCGATCGGCCGCGCCACCTCTACCAGTATTTCAAGCAGATCTTCGCCCAAGTCACCAATCCGGCCCTTGACTGCATCCGCGAGGAACTGGTGACCGCGACGGAAACTTTCCTTGGCACGGAGGGCAACCTTCTCGCTCCCGGCAGGGACAGCTGCCGCATGATCCGGCTGCCGAGTCCCCTACTTGGGGACGAGGATCTCGCCCAGCTGCGCCACCTCGACATCGAAGGATTCAAAGCGGCCACCCTTCCGGCCCTCTTTCCTTCCAACCGCGGGGGCAATGGCATGGAGAAGGCCCTCGAGGATCTTTTTTCCGCCGCCGACCATGCCATCGACGATGGCGTCAACCTGCTCATCCTTTCCGATCGCGGGATTTCTCCGGAACAGGCGGCCATCCCGACCCTCCTGGCTATGGCGGGCCTCCACCACCACCTCGTCCGCCGAGGAACGCGCACCCGGGTTTCCATTCTCCTGGAGACCGGTGAGGCGCGGGAAGTCCATCATTTCGCCCTCCTTCTCGGGTATGGTGCCGATGCCATCAACCCCTACATGGCCTTTGAAAGCATCAAGGGCATGATCGCGGAAAACATGCTTGAAATTCCCTACGAAAAAGCGGTCGCCAACTACCTCAAAGGCTCCGCCAAAGGGGTCGTCAAAACAATGGCGAAAATGGGCATTTCCACCGTGGCTTCGTATCGTGGAGCCCAGATTTTCGAAGCCATCGGGCTCGATACGGAACTCGTTAACCACTATTTCACCGGAACGGCCGGGCGCGTGGAAGGTGTCGGGATTGAGGCCATCGCCGAAGAGAGCCTCCGCCGCCACCGCATGGCCTTTGGCGGTCACGGCTCCAACGGTCGCGGAAAAGCTCTCGACCCCGGCGGAATGTATCAGTGGCGCAGCGACGGCGAATATCATCTCTTCAATCCGCAAACCATTCACCTCCTTCAGAAATCGGTTCGGACAAGTTCCTTTGATGTCTTTCGGGCCTACACCGCCAAGGTCAACGACCAGAGCCGCAATCGCTGCACGCTTCGCGGCCTCATGCGCTTCCGCGGCAAACGCAAGTCCGTGCCGATCGAGGAGGTCGAATCCGTCGAAGCCATCACGCGGCGCTTCAAGACGGGAGCAATGTCCTACGGTTCCATCTCCAAAGAGGCCCACGAAACCCTCGCCATCGCCATGAACCGCATCGGCGGAAAGTCCAACACCGGCGAGGGAGGCGAGGATCCGGAGCGCTTCAAGCCGCTGCCCAATGGGGACAGCAAGCGCTCCGCCATCAAGCAGGTCGCCTCCGGCCGCTTCGGGGTCACGAGCGAATACCTCGTCAATGCGGACGAACTCCAGATCAAGATTTCCCAAGGCGCGAAACCGGGCGAAGGGGGAGAATTACCCGGTTCCAAGGTTTATCCATGGGTGGCCAAGGTCCGGCATTCCACTCCCGGGGTGGGACTTGTCTCGCCTCCCCCGCACCACGACATCTACTCGATTGAAGACCTTGCGGAGCTGATCCACGACCTAAAAAACGCCAACCACCACGCGCGCATTAACGTCAAGCTGGTGGCCGAGGTCGGCGTCGGCACGATCGCTGCGGGCGTCGCCAAAGGACACGCCGATGTCATTCTCATTTCCGGCCACGACGGAGGGACCGGGGCCTCGCCCGCCTCTTCCATCTACAACGCCGGAGCACCGTGGGAACTCGGCCTTGCCGAAACCAACCAGATTCTGCTCCTCAACGACCTGCGCAGCCGGGTTGCCCTCGAGACCGACGGGCAGCTGAAAACCGGACGTGATGTCGCCATCGCGGCCCTTCTCGGTGCGGAGGAATTCGGGTTCGCCACCGGTCCGCTCATTACCATGGGCTGCCTCATGATGCGGGCTTGCCAGAAAAACACCTGTCCCGTCGGGGTCGCCACTCAGGATCCGCGCCTGCGCAGGAACTTCACCGGCGAGCCGGAACATGTCGTCAACTTCATGCGCTTTATCGCCTCGGAGATGCGTGAAATCATGGCCGAACTCGGATTCCGGACGATCAAGGAAATGGTTGGGCACACCGAATGCCTCGACACCGCCGAGGCCACCGACCACTGGAAAACGACCCGCGGCATCGACCTCACAAGCATCTTTCACAAGCCCGATGTCGGTCCGGAGGTCGGTACGTACTGCACCAAGAAGCAGGATCACGGGCTGGAGGAAGCCCTCGATAACACACATCTTCTCAAACTTTGCCGGCCCGCCATCGAGCGCGGCGAGCCGGTGCGGCTGGAATTGCCCGTCTTCAATGTCAACCGGGTCGTGGGGACAATCACGGGGAGCGAAATTACCCGTCGCTACGGCCCCCAAGGCCTGCCGGAGGACACTGTCTACCTCAAATTCAACGGCAGCGCCGGCCAGTCCTTCGCTGCCTTCACGCCGCCGGGAATGACCTTCGAGCTTGAAGGGGATGCCAATGACTATCTCGGGAAGGGACTCTCTGGAGCCCGCCTGATCGTGTACCCGCCAAAGGGGTCCCCTTTCAAGGCTGAGGAACAGACGATTATCGGCAATGTGGCCTTTTATGGTGCCACGACCGGAGAGGCCTTTATCAGCGGAATCGCCGGGGAACGCTTCGGCGTGCGCAACTCCGGGGTCCGGGCCGTTGTCGAAGGCGTGGGCGATCATGGCTGCGAGTACATGACCGGAGGCGAAGTCATCGTCATCGGCCATACCGGCCGGAATTTCGGAGCCGGGATGTCGGGTGGAACCGCCTATGTTCTCGACCTTGAAGGCGATTTCGACGAGCGCCTCAATCCTGAGATGGTCAATTTGTACCGCCTTCTCGAATGCGACGAAGCGGAAATCGCGACTGTGCGCGACCGCGTCCACCAACACGTCCGCCATACCGCCTCCGCCCGCGGCCGCTGGGTCCTCGACAATTGGGACGACCTGCTCCCGCGGTTCGTCAAGGTTCTTCCCCGCGACTATGAACGCATGCTCAACGCCTTTCGGAAAGTCGAGGAACAGGGCCTTTCCGGAGATGAGGCCGCCATGGCCGCCTTCGAGGAAAACCTGCGCGACCTCGCCCGCGTCGCCGGCAATTAACAACAACCACCTGACCAATACCACCAATGGGAAAAGCAACCGGCTTTCTGGAAGAAAAACGACAGACCGTGGCGGACGAGGCTCCGCTCGAACGGATCCGCCACTGGAACGAATTCAAGGTCGACCCGGCCGAGGAACAACTGCGCAAACAGGGCTCGCGCTGCATGGACTGCGGCACTCCCTTCTGCCATACCGGCCACGAGGTTTCCGGTATGGCAAGCGGCTGTCCCATCAACAATTTAATCCCGGAATGGAACGACCTCGTTTACCGGGGGCGCTGGCGGGAAGCCCTTGACCGGCTGCACAAGACGAACAACTTTCCCGAGTTCACGGGTCGCGTCTGCCCCGCTCCCTGCGAGGGAGCCTGTGTCCTCGGCGTCATTGAGCCACCGGTGACAATCAAGAACCTCGAGAACGCCATCATTGATCGCGGCTGGGATGAAGGCTGGGTCACGCCGCGCATCCCCGAAAGCCGCACAGGCAAAAAGGTCGCCGTTGTCGGCTCCGGCCCGGCGGGTCTTTCCTGTGCCGACCAGCTCAACCAAGCCGGGCATGAGGTTACGGTCTACGAGCGCGCCGACCGCATCGGCGGCCTTCTCATGTACGGCATCCCCAACATGAAACTGGAAAAGGAAAACGTCGTGCAGCGGCGCGTCGACCTACTCGCCGCGGAAGGCGTGCGCTTGATCACCGGTTGCGAAATCGGGAAGGACCTCTCTGCCGCCGATTTGCGGGAAAAACACGAGGCCGTCGTCTTCTGTACGGGAGCCACCAAACCCCGCGACCTCCCGATTCCGGGACGCGAACTGAAAGGCGTCCACTACGCCATGGACTTCCTTACCGCCAACACGCATCACCTTCTCAACCCTGGCAAAAACGGTTCCCTCCCGGAACCCAATGCTGTGGGCAAGGACGTCGTCGTCATCGGCGGCGGGGATACCGGGACCGACTGTGTCGGCACCTCCCTCCGGCAGGGCTGTAAAAGCGTGACCCAGCTGGAGATCATGCCCCGTCCGCCTGAAAGCCGTACCGCCGACAATCCATGGCCGGAATGGCCGAAAATTTACCGCCTCGATTATGGGCAGGAGGAAGCCGCCGCCAAACAGGGTGCCGATCCGCGGAAATACCTCGTCATGACGGAGCGTTTCCTTGACGACGGAAACGGCAACCTCGCCGGCCTCGAACTCGTCGACATCGAGTGGCAGAAGAATGAAGACGGCCGTTTCGCACCGCAGAAAAAAGAGGGAAGCCGTCGCACAATTCCCGCCCAGCTGGTGGCTCTCGCCATGGGCTTTCTCGGCCCCGAACAGACCGTGGTCGAACAACTGGACCTCGAAACGGATGCCCGCTCCAATATCAAAGCCGAACACGAGCGGTATACTACGAACGTCGACGGCGTCTTCGCTGCCGGCGATTGCCGACGCGGCCAGAGCCTCGTCGTCTGGGCCATCAACGAGGGCCGCGGCGCCGCCCGCGAGGTCGACCGCTACTTGATGGGGGCCACCAGCCTGCCCTGACCCTTTCGAAACGGCGGAATCCCCGCTCCTCGTTTTTAAAACGAAAAAGCCCGAACCCCAAATGCGGTCCGGGCTTGTTACGTTTTGCGACAGATAAAAAGGAGCGGATCAGCTGCGCTTGCACTGCGACCGTTGACGACGCAACCCGAGGTAGCCGAGGAGCCCGCCGATTCCCAAGGCCCCGATCAGGGAAGGCTCCGGAACGGGCGTGATGCTCTGCGGTGTCGAAAATTCAAGGACATCGTTTCCACAGCTCATGGTCCAGTGAAAGCCAATTTCCTCGGCATCCCCGAACATGCTTCCAGCATCTTGGATGGAGATCTGCAGGAAGCTGTGATCGTCACTGAAAAACCATTCCACCGGGGCGAGGGAAGCAGTTGTTTGACCGGTATAACGCACCTCCTGATTCTCACGGAAAATTCCCCCCCCGCCGACACTGGACGGCTTAATCTCGCTGGACGGATCGTTGATGGCGTAGAGGCCGCCATTCTCGGGATTGGCTTTGTTGACCCCGTCGAGCTCGCCCTGGGAATTATCGTAGGTGCCGAGACTCGCGGCATATTCCCACATCGTTGCACCGGATTGTCCAAAGTAATCGTCAAGGGTAGCGGCTTCGCCATCCTCCCATGCAAGGCCATCCGTACTGATGAAGAGATCCCCCATTGTTGTATCTAAGAGATCAGAGGAATTGTTGATGAGGTCATCAAAATAGTTCCCGTGCACTTGGACACTTAGGACGTCGGCAAACGAGTCATACTGAACGTTGTAGCCGGTTAGGTCGAAAACGCCCGTTTCCCCGATAACATCGGCCTGATATTTGCCGTTGTTGCTGGTTGGATCTCCCCCCCAGTAATTGTCCGGAAAGACGGGTTGCGCGGAAACGGAAGCGCCCGCCAAGAAGATGAGCGCAGCGACAGATGTGAGAATGAAGATTTTCATGGTTAGCAGCAGATAGATGATAGGATTTTAATGAAAGAAGCGAAAAATTAGGTATATTACCCTACTCATGTCAAGGGTTAAACCTACTTCTACCAAATTTTTTGCTTACATAGTAGCGGGGACAGCCTTAATCCGAAATCCAATTGGATGTGGAATTCCCGGCTAAAAGGGGTACCCGACGGCGAAATGAAGAGTTCCGGAAGGGTCCTCTTTGCGGGGATCGAGATTGTGGCCGTATTCGAGGCGGATGGGACCGACGATACTTTGCCAGCGCAGGCCGATCCCGAGAGATTCGAGGGCTTCCGCCCTGGGAACAAGCTGGCTGGCCCGGTCCATACGGACAGCATCCCAGAAGAGAACGGCGGAAATCTTTTTGGTGACGCGAACTTCGAATTCGAGGTTGGCGAGAGCAAAGACCTCCGCCCCGATACGGTCACCGCCGGCAAGCACGGGCGCGGCCTCGCCGCGTTGGTAGCCGCGGACGGAATTGCTCCCGCCCGGGAAAAAGCGCTCGCTGAAGGGAAGATTGCGCCGGACCGGCAGCCCGCTTTGCAGCAGGCCATAGCGGCCGGAAAGATGAAAGAGAAAGTCGGGGGTGAGGGCAAAATGCCAGCTGGTCGATGCCTCCCATCGAAGAAAGTCCGCTTCCCCGCCGAGAAGCTCGCTGGCGGCCTTCAGAAAAACCTGTAGATCGAACCCTTTCGTGGGATGAAGCGTGTTGTCGCGCCGGTCGAGGGTAAAACGGAAATCGAGGCTGCTTACAACGGCCTCGTCGAGGGCGGGAAACAACGCCGCACTCGCCCGATCCGACTGCACATCCTCGAGCAGATAACCAAAAGTGAGATCCGCGCCGAAAAACCGCAGCCGGCGCGAAAGCTGAAAGCGAAGGTCGTACAGGGACCGTTCAAAACTGATTTCCTCCCGGTTGGAATAACGGGCGCGGACATCGGCGTGAAGTCCCCGGTCGAAAAAATGCGGCAGGCTGGCGCTACCTTGGATCTCGAAGTCCTTAAAACTGCGCTTGATCTCAAGGCGGTAGCGATGAGCACGACCGAAGGGATTGATCTTCTCCCAGCGAATGCCTGCGCGCCCGCGCTCGTAACTACCCCACCCGAAGCGAAGGCTGAGGGACTCCCGCCGTCCGGGCTCAAGTTGATAGACAACCCGGCGTCCGGCCTCGATCTCCTCCGTTTCGAGACCCACGTCCCGAAAAATGCCGAGACCAAGCAGTCGGCGGCGTCCTTCCTCCACTTCCAGGAGATTGAAGGACCCATCCGCCTTGAAGCCAAGTTGGCGGCGAAGAACCGATTCCCTCATTTTTCCGGGTCCGCTGAAGGCGATTTCCGCAAGCCGGACTCGCGGACCCCGGTGAAGGAGAAATTCTACTCTGTGCAGCACGCGTGCTTTCGTGGATTTCACCACGGTATCGACGCTGCTTACCTTTGCCTCCGGAAATCCCTCACGGTAGGCCTCGAACAGCATCTGCCGTTCCGCGTCCTGCCGCCACTCCCCGGTAAAGATCACCGGTTCCCCGATTTGCTGCGTCTCCTCGCGCACGAAGGAACCATCGGCCGCCCGAACCCGCCGGACTACCTTCCCGACATAATGCCGGCGGCCCTCCTCCAGAAAGAGATGCACATGTACGACGCCGGTTCCTTCTTCCCGCTCCAGGCGGGTTTCCTCGATACGGGCTTCGCGGTACCCCTCCGCTTCAAGGGTGGCCAGCAAACGACGGGTGCGGCTTTTAAGATTCTGTTCTGTGAAAGCCCGCTGCCGTCGGCCTTGGAACAACCCTCCCTGCGGTTTGAAAAAGGATTGCGCGGTCGCTTTGTCGAGGTGACTCAGCCCGGAAAAGCGCACTTCTCCGTACACTTCAAGCTTACCCGGAGCGCATTCGTAGACGACCCTTTCCGGTTCAAGGTCGGGAGGAAGCCGTGGCGTGAAGGGCCACGGAAAGGAAAACCTCCGCTTGCTCCCGTCGTCAAAATGCAGCTCGGCCGTAACCTCCGGCTGCGGATAACCCTGCCGCCGAAGCAACTGCAACAGGAGAAAGGCGCCGTCCTCGACCATGGGGCTGTCGAGCTTGCGCGTGTGCGAGCCGATTTCCCCCTGCAGAAACTCCAGACGGCGGTCCATTTTCATGTTCCGCAACAGTCCCAACCCGGTCACCTTCACCTCATCCGCACCCGCAAGGCTCCCTCCAGACAGGATCAAGCATACGAAAAGGATGAGCCCGCGCCATTGTCGCCGCTTCATTTGCGATAAACCTCCCAGACCATATCAAGGTTCTGTTCATCGTATTTATCGTACTGACCATGCAAATACAAATCCCGCCCAAGATCGAAATAGAGATCGACGGTATTCTGTCCGGACTCGGCGACGTCCCTTCCCACCTCAAAGGAAAAGCGTTCCCAGAACCCGTTTCCGCCCGCAGTGGGACCCAAGGCCCCTTTGCCGAGATAGAGCCCGAGGGAACCTAAACCGCTTCCCTCGAGGCTGCCGGTCGCAAGTAGCCGCAGGATACGGGCATTGCGCAGAGGCGGGGTCGAATCGAAGACGATCCGTGGATTCCGGGCGGGGCCGTCCGCGCGCATGCTGACCACATAAGAGGCCTTTCGCCCGCTCGCCTGCAGGTTGAGGCGAAGAGTCCCAGGTTCCTCCCGGGTAGTGAAAACTTCCCCTTTTTGCAGGGAGAGGCGGACTCCCGGGAAATAAACGGTTCCTTCACGCGCGGTCAGGCGAGCGAGCAGCAGAGGGTCCCGAAGATTGCCCCGCAGATTGCCCTGCACGGAAAGCCGCGTTTCAAGGTAGGGGCTGCGTAATTGCAGAAACTCCTCGCCGCTAAGTTCCACATCGAGGTTCCAGTCGGCGAACGGCGGGGCCGTGATGGAAAAATAAGGCGGGCTGGTCGCCGGCCCGGAGCGGGTTTTGCTGGCGAGGGGATCGTAATCGAAGAAGAAGACACTGTCCTGGAACTGCAAGCTCCCGCCGAGTTCAGTGGAGCCCTTCCGCGAGCCTTTGAGAACAAGATTGAGGTCGCTGCGCAGGAGAAGATTGGGAGTGCGCACGAGCGGGGCCTGTTTCCCGCGCAGGGCAAGCCGATAGGACCAATCGCGATTCCGTTCCCAGCGCAGCCAGCCGTCCAGGCCAAGCTCTCCCAGCCCCATGCGAGCCTCCGCCTCGCGGACGCGCAGGCGGTTCCCATCAAAGGCGAGCAGGAAGGACAAGTTCTCAACAGGACGGGTGAATAGGGTCGAGCGGAGACCCCAATCACTCGCCCGGATGCTTCCTTGTATTCGATAATCACTACGGAAGGAAAGAGCGGCTGACACCGTTCCTTCAGGCCGCAGAAGCGGCGGGAGGACTATCGCGAGCGAGGCGAGGTCGATTCGCGGCGCTTGCAGCCTTCCTTCCGCCCTTGCGAATGCCTCGCGCAATCGGGGGCCGCCTTCTTTGCCGAAGATTTCGGCAAGAGAAAGCGGCACCGAGCCTTCGAGACGGAGTTCGTTGCCGCCCCACGTTCCCGTCGCCGAGGCGAGCCGGATTTCGTCAAGGCTGAAAGCTCCCTGCGCGCTAAGATCGCGAAGGGGGATTTTGTCGAGCCACTTGCCCGCTTCGCCAAAACCACGGCTCTCGGCGAGACGAATTCGGAAGGTTCCCTCCGGATTTTTTCCGGTTCCCGAAAGGGCGAGATTTCCCCGCAGGCCTCGCACCGCTTTTAACCATGGCAGAAACGCGTAGCGCTCGGCCAGCTCAGCGGGCAGAAAAAGGGAAAGGTCCCCCGAAAGCAGCTCTGAAGTGGGTTCCGGCCTGAAAAATGGCACCGTCGCTTTCCCGCGGCGAACGATCCGGGCCGGAATTTGTAATTTCCCTGTCACGACATCTTTGCCTCCGCCACGCCCCTCCATTTGCCCGATCCGAATGACGTCCTCCTCCATTTCCGCCGAAACCCGTAGACGCAGGGGTACCTCCGGTCCCACTTCCCGGATGTCCAGTTCCGTTTCCCCGCGCAAGCCTTCTTCGGTTTCCACGAGATCGCTCCGAAGGCGCTCAAGGAAGAGCGGCGGCCACGGAATTTCCTCAAAAAAGGGCGCGAAGCGGGCACTGCTCAACTGCTCAGCCCGCAAGCGCAAGCGGCCGGCCTCCGGACGCAAGGTTAGGGCAAGGCGCGTCGGCCCGTCCTCGAGAACAAGCCCCTCCACGGCGGGGAAGGAGCGAAAGGGCCATTCTCCGCCCACCGTAACCGGTTCAAGAAGACGCAGCGAAGAGCTTTCGCTATCGACAAGGAGAAAGCGTTCCACGGTGAATTCCCAGCTGGACGCGTCCGCACGGAGGAGCCGTCCCTCCGCCTCCAGCGAGGCCCCGTTGCCGTTTTGGAGAAGGAGCGCTCCTTCGACCTTCTCCACCCCGGTTCCGGCCCAACGGAATTCTCCCTGAAAAGGCCGCAACAGTGCCGCTTTAACGGGGCCCGCACGAAGGCGGCCTTCATGTTTCCAGTCCTTCGGCGTGCCCTCCGCGGCGACCCGAAAGCGGACCTCCCGACCCAGTTGCAGCCGCTTTTCCGGCAGAGGCAAGAGGTCGGCATCCGCCCGGGCTTCGGCCTCGAGCTGAAAAGTGTGACCGACAACACCCCACTCCCCGCTTCCAGCAAGGGAAAAGGCGCGGGCTGCTTCCCCGTTCCCTTTTGCGGTCAGTTCCAATTTATTCACCTCAAGGCGGGGATGACGATAATTTCCCCTGACATGCAGATTCGCCGGCGGGTAGTCCCGGTACCGTACGCTCTCTCCCCGCAATTGAAAGGTAATCCCGGCGGATTCGCCTGCGCGGGGCGTGACCTCCGCCGTGCCCGTGATAAGGCCGCCCGCTTCAATGATTCCCTGCCGATCAAGGTCCGCCCGCAGATCAAACCGCGCCTGTTGATCTACAATCCCGTTCCGGAAACCATAGGACAGGGAATTGGACAGCCGCGCCTCGAGCCAATCCCATTCAAGGCGAGCCCTTTCCAGGATCAGTTCCTCCGCATTTCCCTGTAGTTGGAGTTCCGCGACAAGGGGAACTTCACCCATGGAAGCCCCGCGCAGGCCCGCCCCTCTCATCTCCGCATTCAGTTCATACCGGAAGCCGGTGAAGCTTCCGCGAGCCGTCAAGGTAGGTTTTTCGACCACGGAAAGCCGCGGAGGCAGCAGAGTTACCGGGACCGGCCATGAGGTGGCTTCCACCGTTCCGGTAAGGGGCTGTCCTCTCTCGGGCGGCGAGAGACGGACCCGCAGAGGAACTTCTTCCGACCGGATTTCGAGAAACACACCAGCCTCCTTGCCCGTAAAGCGGATCTCCGTGAACAGGCGTAGCCCCGGCACCGTCGGAACCGCCGTCCCCTGCCATCGCTCCGCCGAGAGCAGGCGCAACTTCAGATCCGTGGCCGGAAATTCTTCGGAGGGATGGAGACGACCGCGTAAGCGCCGGCCTTTCATCGCAATTTCCTCCAGCCGGACCCATTTCCGGACAGCCCCGTTCTCGCGGGCCACCACCCGGAGTTCCTCCACCGATCCCTCCGGCATCCATCGAAGAGAGGTCTCTACCGCTTTTCCGATACGCGACCATTGCCACGCGGACGGTTTTTCTTCCCCTGCCTTTTTCCGGTCGCCCGGCAAAACGACTTTGACTTGTCCCGCGGAAATTTGCGGCCGTTTGGCCTTGTTCAGCAAACTGGCCAAAATAGGGCCGAATTGGGACAGTTCCATGTGGTCTGCGGTGACTTCGATCCCGCGCCCCCGCACTTCGACTCCTTCCAACCTCCACGCGCTATAACCGGAGGCTTGTACATCTTTCACGGAAACGGTCAATCCGGCCCAACCACCGACCCCTCTGAGCAGAGGAATGCCCCACCAGGGCGACGTTCCCGCCAACAGAAGCCCCCCAACGGCCCCGCAGGCGATTGCGCGCAGGATCCAACGTCGTCGATTTCGGCCCTCTCGCGCCATTCCCCATCCTTCCGTCCGGGACCGCTCCCTGTCAACGCACCCTACCGCCTCCCGAAACGGCAAGCTAAAGACCCGCAGCTCCATAAAAAAGCCGCCTCCCCGCAGGAAGACGGCCCTTTCAAAAAGGAAATAATTTGTCCGTTCGAGTGCCTACCGACGGCGTCGGCGTAACCAGACACCCGCAAGGACGATCAGGCCGGCTGCCAAAGCTGCTGTTTGCGGCTCCGGCACAGCCGCGCCGTCACCGAGGGCAATACCGATCTCGGCGGCACCGACAACGGCGCGGGCCGAATTGCCGATTGTGTAAAACGATAGCTCATCGACAAAATATCCGTCTCCCGGCTGCTGGAAGCCAAAGTAGACATCGCCACCGGAGGACTGCTGCGAAAACGGCACCGATTGTTGCGTGATATCCGTGACGCCGTCGCTCCAGATCACCCGTGCATGGATGTTTGGATAGTCGCTGTTGGCACGCTGGAAACTCTGGAAGTTGTTATAATTAAGAAGCGCGAATCCGATGACGGAAACCTCCTCCGCAACGTCGAAATTGAGATGGAAGGAGGTGCTTCCGCCAAGGTACGAGTCCCCGATAAAGTCCTTGCTGACGGAAGTGCCGATGGTGAAGGGATTCGGCGGAGTTGCTCCCGATTCCGCTGGCGAAAGTCCCGTCCCGTCAAAATTGCCGGTTTCCTTCCTTTGTCCCCATCGGAGCTCCTGAGGAGGCCCACCGGTCATCCGCCCGGTACGATTATCCCATCTCGCCCCGCCGTCCGTACTGACCTGAAGTCGGTAACGAACGCCGCTTCTCGCCGGTTTCCACGGGAAAGAAAATTGCAATTGGCCGGGTGCCTCAAAATCGATGGCAAGGGGAAAGCGCGCGGCATCGGCCCCCGTCGGATTTGTACCGAGAATATATTCCTCCTCGTTGGTCCGTCCGTCCCCGTCCGGATCCAAACCCGGCAAAGCCTCCAGAAAAGAAGCCGACGCAGAATGGCCGCTTCACCACCCGTTCCATGCGAAGTCCGGCGATGACACGTGGGTGAGATTCCCTCCCGTAATGTCGAAAAAGGCAACTCCCTTGAAGGCCGAATCCGAACCAGACAAGTTCCTCAGGCCTCGTTTCCGCAAGCGACACGAGCAACAGCGCCGTCCTGCATGAGGGTAATGGTGGAGGCATCGCGGTAGTTGCGCACGCGGGCGTAGCCATCGGTTGCATACACCACAAATGCACAAAAAAAGAGCAAACCGGGGTAGAAGTGGCATGGGAGATGCAATTTCCTTTTTTAATACGTCATTATGTCAAGCAGGTGAAATCTCTTTGCCCCTTTTC
>CAYFRH010000002.1:0-71591 GCA_964345345.1 uncultured Puniceicoccaceae bacterium
ACATTCGGCTTGAAGGTTCGCTTGCTGATTTTCGCGATATGTGTGCCGATGCCACCGCTCTTTTTGGTGAGGCCTTTGCGGTGGATGCGATTGCCGCTGACGCGGCGCTTTCCGGTGACTGAACAAATGCGTGCCATGGTGGTTTCTCCGTTGGAAAAACGCTCAAACGTGCATGCGTGATACCGGAAAGCAAGTGCTTTTTTGAAATTATCCGCTATCGCGCACGGCGGCCAAGGCCCTGAATTTGGCACCGAGGTGCTGCGGGTGGAGCAGTTCCATGAGGGTCTGTTTTTCGCGGGAAAAACCGCTGCCCGCCTCGGCGAGAATCCGCTCGATGACCGGGCGGGCGTGTTGGAGAAAAAAACTCTCCTGCGTGGAGAGGGAGATGCGGGTAAAGCCGTTGCCGGCGAGGATTCTTTCCAGAGGTTCCCATGCGAGGTGGCAGGTCAGGTCGATTTCGCCGGGTCGGGCAAGCAGGTCATGGCTTTGCCGATGCCGGTGGTAGGCCCGTCCTGTTCCTTGCGGACGTTCTTCAAAAAGGACTTTTTCCGGCAGCCCGTAATCGAAGGTCAGGAAGAGGCCGCGCCAGGACGTACCGGTGAGTTGCCGGAGGAAATCGTGGGCTCCGGTGGGCCAGTCGAGAAGGTAGCCTTCGGGCAGGTGGGCCGGAATGTCCGGGGGCCGTTCCCCGTCCGGATGGAATCGCCACAACGGCGGACCTTCCTCCGGAACAAGGACCCATGCTTCCTCCGGCGGGCTCGCGGGCCCGGTGCCGCGAAAGCGCCGGAAAGGCTGCGCGTCGAGAACTTCATTGGCGAACAGGACGCAGCTTTCCGGCAAGTCGAGAGGCTCTCCAAGGCGGATTGTGCGCACCTCGCGAAAGCGGTGCCCGGAGGCCTTGGCGAGGAGGCCGCCTTCCTGCTCCGGCCCCGCTTCAACAAAGCTGACGCCGCCGGCGGGACCCGGAAGAAGTTCCTCCACGGCTGCGATGACGAGATCGGCAAAGACATGTCCGAGGCTGGCGGCGGTATAAAAATCGGTCTCCTCGCGCGGGCCAACCCGGCTCCGGTTTTGCATGTAGTACCCTAACGCGGGTGCGTAGAGGGCCTCCCGCATGAAGTGGTCGAAACGGAGGAGGCCGTCCTGGCCAGCGTGTTCGCGCAAATGTCGGCGCATGGCAGAGGAAAGGCCGTTTTCGGGCGGGCATTGCATTTGGCAAAAGAATGCGGAAAGGTTAAGCATGTTCAAGCGGCTCTTCTATCCCATGGTTGTGCTGGTACTCGGCGGCGGCCTCCTCTGGTGGACGCTGACTTCGCCATTCTGGCAATCCGTGCAACGGGTCGCCGGCGTCATGCGCCTTTTGCACGAGGAGTACGTCGATCCCGGGCGCGCCGACTACGAGGAACTCGGGGAGGCCGCGATC
The DNA here is from genome assembly GCA_964345345.1 of uncultured Puniceicoccaceae bacterium. Taxonomy (GTDB): domain Bacteria; phylum Verrucomicrobiota; class Verrucomicrobiia; order Opitutales; family Oceanipulchritudinaceae; genus Oceanipulchritudo. The sequence continues at coordinate 1,424 of CAYFRH010000002.1, forward strand.
GAGGGAATGGTCGGTTCCCTTGACCCATACTCCAGTTATTTGAACCCGCGCGACTTCAGCGATTTCGAGTTGGAGTCCCGGCAGCAGTACATCGGCATCGGTGTGGAGATTGAGCGCCTGCGGGAGCGCGTGACTATGGTAACGGTCCTTCCCGGCGGACCCGCGGAAAAGGCGGGCCTGAAGGCGGGCGACCGCATCCTTTCGGTCGACGGGGAAGATATGCGGGAAGCCGAAGTCGATACGGTCTCCAATCTCTTGCGCGGCAAAGCGGACGCCCCCGTGCAATTATCAGTGGAACGTCCTTCCTCCGAGGAACCTCTCACGGTCGAATTGCGCCGCGGAGAAGTCCGATTGCAGACGGTGCGCGGTGTCGCGCTTTCCCCGGACGGCCTCGGCTACCTCCGGATCTCCCAGTTCGGGGAGAAAACGCCCGCGGAATATGTTCATGCGGTGCAGGGGCTTCGTAAACAGGGAATGAAGGGCCTTGTCGTCGATCTTCGCGATAACCCGGGCGGCCTTCTGCGCACCGCCAAGGCGGTGGCTGGCTTTTACCTCGAGCCCGGATCGGAGGTAGTGCGCCTGCGCGGTCGTGAGCTTGACGGCGAGGAGGTTTACCGCGCCAACGGCCGCCTCGAGGAACACCGCTATCCCATCGCCGTCCTTCTAAACGAATCCTCGGCCAGTGGCGCGGAGATTGTTGCGGGGGTCTGGCAGGATACCGACGTAGCCCACATCATCGGCGAAACTTCCCATGGCAAAGGAAGCGTGCAGAGCGTCTACGGTCTTGGAGACGGTTCCGGGCTGCGTCAGACCACCGCCCGCTACTACCTGCCAGCCGGTCGTTCCATCGACAAGGTGGGCGTGGAACCGGACCTGTACGTGGAGGAATCCATGGAAGCGCACCGGCGCCGCCTTCTCCAGCGCCGACATCGCTCCCTGATGGAGGCGGAGGCCTTTGCCGCGACTTTCGGCTTTGAACCGGGGGAAACGGATGAACAACGGCGCGCGGCGAATCGCTGGCTCCGCAATGAACTGGATCTTCCCCGACCGGGCTGAGCGCCCGCGAAAAATATTCGTGCATGCACAAGGTGCGCTGGCATAGTCCCCGGCGTTATGATCGAGAAAGTTCTCAAACTGCTCCTCGAAGGAGAAGCTGTCCGTACCGAGGCTATGGCCTCCGTTCTCGGGGTTTCCAAAGAGGAAATCGAAGCCACGCTGACCCGCCTCGAAGAAGAGCAGAAGCTCCTGGGATGGCGCCCGGTCCTCGATCCCAAAGCGGTGGCGGAGAACGAAGTCCACGCTCTTATCGAGGTCTCCATCGTGCCCGAGCGCGAAGGTGGGTTCAACCGCATCGCCGAACGCATCGCCCGCTTCGACCAGGTCGTGACCTGTTACCTGATGAGTGGCGGATACGACCTCATGGTCATTGTGCGCGGCGACAACCTTCTCGAGGTAGCCACCTTTGTCGCGGAAAAGCTTTCCACTCTCGGCGCGGTTCAGTCCACAGCGACGCGCTTCATGCTCCGTTGTTACAAGGTGGACGGTTTTTTGATTCAGGCCGAAAGCGAAGACGACGAGCGCCCTGCTGTCAGTCCCTGAGCAGCGTAGGAAACGATGAATTATGAGCGATACATTGCGCGCCACGTGCGCGGGCTGCGGCGATCCGGGATCCGGGACTTTTTCGCGCTTGTCCAGCAGATGCCTTCGGCGATCAGTCTCGGCATCGGGGAACCGGATTTTGTCACCCCCTGGAACATCCGCGAGGCGGCCATCTACGGGTTGGAAAAGGGCAAGACGAGCTACACCGACAACCTCGGCCTGCTTCGGTTCCGGCAGGCCGTGGCCTCTTATGTCGAGAGCCACTTCGGTCTTTCCTACGACGGTGCGAAGGAATGCCTCATCGGGATCGGGGTCTCGGAAACCCTCGACACGGCCATTCGCGCCCTCGTCAATCCCGGAGACAAAGTGCTCTATCACGAGCCCTGCTACGTCAGCTATTCCCCCAGCGTGCAGCTGTCCGGTGGCGTCCCCCTCCCCGTGAGTACGCGGCCGGAGACGGACTTTTCCCTGACTCGTGCCGATCTTGAACAGGCCTGGCAGCCGGGCACAAAGCTCCTTATTCTCAGTTTCCCCACCAACCCGACCGGAGGGGTTGTCGGGAAAGAACGACTACAGGAGATCGCCGCCTTCGCGGTGGAAAAGGACCTTATTGTGCTCAGCGACGAAATTTATGCCGAACTCACCTACGAGGGCGAGCATTGCAGCATCGCCGCTTTCCCAGGGATGCGGGAGCGCACCGTCTTTCTGCACGGGGTGTCGAAGGCCTTCGCCATGACAGGATTTCGCATTGGTTACGCCTGCGCCCCGCACGAGTTGATCGAGGCCATGATGAAGGTCCACCAGTACGCCGTCATGAGCGTGCCCATCTTTCTCCAGGAGGCCGGTATCGAGGCGCTTCGCAATGCCGACGGCGAGGTCGCGCGCATGCGCGATTCCTACCGGCGCCGGCGCGATTTCCTGGTCCGCCGCTTTCGCGAAATGGGACTGCGATGCCATCTGCCGCGGGCCACCTTCTACACTTTTCCCGACGTTTCCCCGACCGGCCTTGACGGCAAGACCTTTGCGACGCGCCTGTTGCAGGAGGGTGAGGTCGCCGTCGTTCCAGGGACCGCCTTCGGTAGGGACGGCCACCATTTTGTGCGAGCGAGTTTCTCCACGCGGTACGCCCGCATCGAGGAAGCCTGCGACCGCATGGACCGGTTCATCCAGCACCTGTAGCGAGTTTTTCATGGAACGCCCTTTCACTGTGGCCCTTGTCGGCCGACCCAACGTCGGGAAAAGCCGGCTCTTCAACAGCATCGCGAGGCGGCGCATTGCCATCGTCCATGACCAGGCTGGGGTGACGCGCGACGTCAATACTACCGTCGTAAATTCCCACTACACTCTCCTCGATACGGGTGGCATCGGGCTTGTTGCGGATATGGATCACGACAAGCTGATCGCGGCGGCCGAGGCCCAGGTCTGGCTTGCGGTGGAGGCGGCCGATCTCATCTGCCTGGTCGTCGATGCGAAGGAGGGACTGACCGCTTTGGACGAGACCATCGCGGAACGCCTGCGCGACAGCGGCAAACCCCTTCTCCTCGCGGTCAACAAGATCGATCATGGCGGGCAGGACGACCGCCTCGACGATTTCAGCTCCCTCGGGTTTGCGCAGACGTTTGCCGTCTCCGCCGAGCACGGCCGCAATATCGGGGAACTGAAGGCGGCCTTTGCCGCGGCGGCCGGACCGGAGCCGGTGGGGCAGGAGAAGGAGGCCCCGCCGCGCCGCGTCCATCTCGCCTTCGTCGGCCGGCCCAACGTGGGAAAATCGAGCCTCTGCAACCACCTGCTCTGCGACGAGCGCCTGGTTGTCAGCGAAGTCCCGGGCACGACGAGGGACAGCGTTATGCTCGACCTCGACTATGAGGCGGCGGACGGGCGGGTGCTGCCTTACCGCCTCGTCGACACGGCGGGCCTGCGCCGGCGCAAGCGCGTCGATCACAGTATCGAGTATTTCAGTACATTACGTTCGCGCGAAGCCATGGAGGGTGCCGACATCGTCTTTCTCGTCGTCGATGCGGAGGAGGGCGTAACGCGGCAGGACAAGGCCCTTGCCGGCGAGATCATGGAATCCGGGCGCTGCGTGGTCCTCATTATTAACAAGTGGGATGTCGCCATCGATCGCTTTCGCGGGCGTCAGCCGGAGGGCTATCGGAACATTGCCGAATTCCGCGCCGCGTATGCCAAGAGTGCATTGGCGGAACTCTTCTTCCTGCCGGACAGCCCGGTTCTCTTCGTCTCCGCGCTGCGGGGGTTTTCCATGGATCGGATTCTCAAAATGGCCCGGCAGGTGTGGGAGACCTCGGGTCGCGAACTGCCCACCCCGCGCGTGAACCGGCTGGTGCAGGATTTACTGGAACAGCGGCAGCCGCGGTACATGGGACACAAGCGCTTCAAGGCCTACTACGCCGTGCAGACGGGCAAGCGGCCTTTTGTCTTTCGCCTTTTCTGCAACCGCGCGACGAAGCTGGAAGAAAACTACCGGCGCTACCTGCAGCACGGCTTTATCCGGCAGTTCGGGCTACGCGGCTGCCCCGTCCGCTTCGAGCTGCGGGGAAAGGAGGTTCGTTATGCGGGCAGGGAAACGGAGACGGGGAAAGGAGGCCGCAAGTGAAGATCGCTTTCATGGGCTCGGATCCGATCGCCCTGCCGGCCCTGCGGATGATCCGCCGGGAGCAAACCGGAGGATGCGAGCTGGCCATGGTCTTTACCCAGCCCGACCGCCGTCACGGTCGCGGCATGAAACTGCAGCCCAATGCGGTCAAGGAATGGTCCCTCGACGAAGGGGTGCCGGTGCTGCAGCCGGACCGCTGCGGGGAACTGGAGGGCGAAAAAATGAAAGCGGCCGGAATCCGGTCCGTTCTGGTCATGGCCTATGGTCAATTGCTGCGGAAATCCCTCCTGTCGGCCGTTCCGGATGGATTTTACAACCTGCACGCTTCCGACTTGCCGCGCCTGCGCGGGGCTTCGCCGATTGAGACGGCGGTGGCGGCCGGTTTGCGGGAGACCGCCGTAAGTTTTATGCGAATCGTGCCGGCGATGGATGCGGGCCCTGTGGCCGATCGGGAATTCGTCGCTCTCGGGGAGGACGAGACCGCGCAAAGCCTGCGCGGGAAATTGGCCCAAGCTTGTCCCCCTCTGCTGCGGCGCTGCCTTCCGGCTCTTGGAGAGGGCCGACTCCGATTTGAAGAACAAGACGAGCGGGCGGCCACGTATTGTCGGATGATCGGCCGGGAGGATGCCCACCTCGATTTTTGCGCCTCGTCTTCAACGCTATCCCGCAGGATCCGGGCCCTGCAGCCGTGGCCCGGAACTTCCTTTCCCTGTGAAGGTATTGAGTTGCGGGTTCGGGCCGCCACTTCGCTGCCGGAGAACCCCGATCCGGCACGACCCGGGACGATCCTCGCCGCGGAAGGAAACGACCTTCGTATCGCCTGCGGTCGCGGCCAGCTCCGGATCGAGCAACTGCAGCGTCCGGGAGGGAAGCCCCTTCCGGTGGCGGATTTTCTGCGCGGATTTCCCCTTGCGCCCGGTATTCTTCTCCCCAGCCGGGAAATGCCGCCTCTCGAAGCTGCGGAGCCTTTCGGTGGAAAGAAAGGAAAGAGACGGACCGATGGTTAGGTCGTTGACCCTCTCCGGAAATCCCTCTTTATCCGGATCGATGAAGCGATTCGCGAAAAGCCTTCTTGCGGCGAGCCTGCTGGCGGTGGGCGCATCCATGCCCCTGCAGGGCCAATCCGTGACCGTGCAGCTGGCCAACCTCCGCAGCGACGTCGAGCGTCTCGACCAAGTCGTGCGGGTGCTGCGTGGGGAAGTGGAGGCCCTGCAACGTGAAAACCGCCAAACGCGTGAATGGGTCCGGGAACAGCTTGGCGGTGCCGGAAACGATGTTGTCAGCCGGAAAGAATTGAACCGGGTTCTTACAAACTTTGAAACAAAGATTCAGGACGCCAACCGCCGCAGCCGAGAAACCCTTGTCGAAGAGGTTTCCGCGGAAATCGAAACCCTCGCCCGGCAAACGCAGAAGGCGATCGAGGCTCTGACGGATGCGGTGGAGGGCCAGCCCCGGATCGAGGAGGTAATGGTCTTCAGCGACGATTACCCGCAGCAGGGGACCTCCTACACTGTGAAAAGCGGCGATTCCCTCGCCCGCATCGCCCGCAAACTCGGTTCCAAGGTGGACTGGATCCGAAACGCGAACCGGTTGGCCTCGGATATCATTTATCCCGGACAGGAACTCTTTATTCCCCTCAAAGACTAAGAGCATCATGGCGAAAAAAACAGGACTGGGAAGGGGACTCGGCTCCCTTATCAGCGGTGGAGTGAACGCCGGAACCAGCACGCCGGCCAAGAAGGCGACCAGAAAAAGCTCCGGAAAAAAGGCGAAAAAGGGGACCGGAGAGAAAAAAGCCGCGCCGGCTGCAGGGAAGGCCTCCGCGCCGGCGAAAACGGCCACCGAGGGAAATGTTCCCGAAGGAACACGGCCTTTTCCCAAGCGCCAGGAGGTTGGAGAAGGAGCCCGCGAAACTGCGGTCGGACTCTACGAAGTGCCCCTTGCGCGTATCCGTCCCAATCCGCGCCAGCCCAGAAAATCCTTTTCCGAGGACCATCTGAAGGAGCTGGCCGAGAGCATTCGTTCCGAAGGTCTTCTCCAGCCCGTGGTCGTGCGCCACCAGGACGCCGAGTATGAACTCATCGCCGGGGAGCGCCGGTGGCGGGCCTGCCAGTTACTCAAGTTGCGCTACATTCCCGCGCGTATTATGCAGGCGAGCGAGTCCTCCAGCGCGGTTCTCTCCCTTATCGAGAATCTTCAACGGGAGGACCTTAATCCCATCGAAGAAGCGATGGGCCTTGCCAGCCTTCTCAAAGATTTTGATCTTACCCAGGAACAGGTGGCCGAACGGGTGGGGCGTTCCCGGGCCGCCGTCGCAAACGCCCTGCGGCTTCTTCAGTTGCCCCGTGAGATCCAGGGCTATCTCATCAAGAGCCACCTTTCTGTCGGGCACGCCAAGGTTCTGCTCGGGGTCGAGGATCCGGAGACCCGCCTCGCCCTTGCGCGCCAGGCCATCGAGCGGGAATGGAGCGTCCGCGAGACGGAGCGCCGCGTTGAACAAAGCGGGAACGCTCCCTCCCGAAAATCCGCCGCACGAAAACAGAACAGCGATGAGCAGGTGGCTCTGCGCAGTGTCGAAAACCAGCTCTCCACCGGCCTCAGTACCCGCGTGTTCCTGAAGCACAGCCCGAAAAAAGGCCGCATTATCATCGAGTACTACGGGAACGACGATCTGCAGCGCATTATGGAAAAAATGGGGATGCAGTAGGGGATCCCCTGGAGATTTTCCTTGAAACTTAATCTCCCGGAACCCAATTTTCGCTGTTTTTTCTAACAACGGCCGGGCCATGCTCAACATTATCATATCTTTCCTGACCTTCGTGCTGATCCTCATCAGCCTCTTTATGGTGCTGGTGATCCTCATGCAACGAGGCAGCTCCGGAGGCGGCATGGGGTCGGCCTTCGGTGGCGGTGCCGCCGAGTCTGCTTTCGGCGCGGAAACGACGAACATTCTGACTCGTGCCACGAAGTGGTCGGCTCTCGGATTCTTCGTCATCGCCCTGTCCCTCTATCTCCTGTACATGGAGCGGGAACAAGGTAGCACTGACCAGGGAGAAACCGACCTTCCGGACATTCCCGTGGAAATGAGCGAAGAGGCTGCTCCCGCCGAGGAATTACCCGGGGAAACCACCCCTCCTGAAGTGGAGGGAGAAGCGGCCGCCGAAGAAGGAAGTCCGGAGACGCGCCCCGATCCCGAGCCGCAGGAATGAGGCCGGTTTTTTCCTCTTTCTCTTTTTGCTTACGTCCGTTCCGCTTTTTGGCGGGCGGGCGTTTTTTCATCCGCCTTTCCTTTTCTTTCCTTATTTGTCTGCTCCTCGCCCAGCCCGCGTCCGGCCAGTTTAAGTTCCGCGAGGCGCCCAACCGGCAGGATCCGCGTCCCCTTGCCGGAGAAGAGGGCGAAGCCATTTGGAACGCTTTTGAGGCCAACCGCGCCCTCGGTTCCTTTGTCCTGCAGGGCAGGCTCATACATCGTCCGCCTCGGGACCCCTCCCGCCGTTACGGCCTCCGCCTTGAGGGAACCTGGACCGAAAAAGCCCGCAGCACTACAATCCGCCTTCGCGCGCCTGATGGAATTGTCACTACGCATCACCTTCGGATGGAAGGCGGGTCCGAAGAAAAAACGGTTTTTTTCCGCGACGAGGATACGGAGGCATGGGAAAGGGCAGAATCCGCACGGTTGCAGGAACCCCTTCTCCCGGGCCTTCCCTTCTCCCGGGCCGATCTTCTCATGACCTATCTTGAATGGGAAGTTCGTCATTACAAGGGTCCCGATCGATTGCATGGTAGACCCGCTCATGTTTTCGCCCTGCACAATCCGCGCGAACACATTTCACCAAGCCGTGTCGAGGTATGGCTCGACGAGGATTATGCCGCCATCCTGCGCATCGATATTTTCGCTACGGAAAAGGAGCGGACCGCCCGGATCCGGGTCGGCGGTTTCCGCGAATACTCCAGCGGGTGGATGTTCAGCAGCCTGATCTGGGAAAACCGGCGGACGCGTGACCGCATCCGTCTCGAGGTAGAGGATTTTTCCCTACATCCCTGAACCGTTTCTTCCCCCCGCACTGTCGTTGCGCCCCATTTTTTGGGGCTTGTCCGGGGTGCAGCCATTTTTCAATACTTTTTTGTTGAAATTTGGAAAATATCTTGTAGACCGGGATATTGAGTACTTACAAATTAATACAGGGGAGAAACCTATGCCTAAACAGCCAAAACAAAGCCACGTGAAAACGACACCGCTTAGTTTTGAGATCGATGCCGACCTCGCTGACAGCCTTGAAAAGCTGCGCCGTCAGTTGGGAAACGTTTCCATCTCGAAACTGATCGATCACGCCATCGAGCGGTTTGATTACTCCAAAATCTCCCGCAAAGCCGGTGGGGAAAGGAGGCAGTTGTCGGTCCGACTCTCCGACGACAAACGCGGTGTCCTCGACAAATTGTCGAGATCCGAAAAAGTCAGCATGGCGTACCTGATTCGCCATGCCCTCGAATCCCTGATGGATTCCGCCCGGACCAGGACGGTCCAGGCTCAACTCCGGAAGGCTCTTGCCAGCGCGGCTCCGGCTGCGGCGAAAAAGACGGCCACCAAAAAGGGCGCGAAGAAGGCCGCCACCAAGAAAAGTCCTGCCAAGAAAGCCACCGCCAAAAAGGCCGGTACTAAGAAAGCGGCAGCCAAAAAGGCCGGTTCTAAAAAAGCGGCCGCGAAGAAGGCCGCCACCAAGAAGAGTCCTGTGAAGAAAACCGCGAAGAAAGCGGTTGCGAAAAAGGCAGGCACCAAAAAAGCGGCCGCCAAGAAGAGCGCCGCCAAGAAGGCGCCTGCCAAAAAGGCAGCGGTGAAAAAGGCCACGGTGAAAAAAGCTGCGACAAAAAAGGGTCCGGCGAAAAAAGCCGCGCGCAAAACGGCAGTGAAAAAGAAAGTGCCAAGCAAGAAAGCGGTGGCCGGCAAGCGAGTCGCGAAAAAAGGCCGCTCCGCTAGTTGAAGCGTTTTCCCCAGCACCGGGGTTCTGATACGCCGGAGCTGATTTTCTTTTCCCATCCTCCCTTTTGCCGGGGAGGATTTTTTTTCGTCTGCGAAAAGCGCGATGGGAAAAAGCCTTGCAGAGGCCGGGAGGTAGCCGAAAGGTTGGCAAAACCAAGCAAATTATGGAACAGAACGAACAAACGGGCGCACCTATTGAAGTGAACAGCGATGGAAGTCCGCAGGTGCCGGACCGGCCAATTCTTCCTTTCATTGAGGGGGATGGAACAGGTCCGGATATCTGGGCGGCAGCCGTCCGGGTTTTCGATGCCGCAGTGGAAAAAGCCTACGGGGGTCGACGGCAAATTGTCTGGAAGGAAGTTCTCGCCGGAGAAAAAGCCTACAAGGCAACGGGAGACTGGTTGCCTGCGGAGACGTTGGAGGCTTTCCGCACGTATCGGGTCGGCATCAAAGGACCGTTGACGACGCCGGTGGGCGGAGGAATCCGCTCCCTCAATGTGGCTCTGCGGCAGGAACTTGATCTCTACGTTTGTCTGCGCCCGGTCCGTTATTTTAAAGGCGTGTCCAGTCCTCTGAAAAAACCGGAGGATACCGACATGGTCATTTTCCGGGAAAACACCGAGGACATATACGCCGGCATTGAATTCGCTTCCGGAACCGAGGAAGCGGAACAATTAAAACACTGGCTTGGGCAGAGTTTTCCGGAAAAAATGAAAAAGGTCCGCTTTCCCGATACAGCCGGTTTCGGATTGAAACCGGTTTCCCAGGAGGGGACGCGTCGTCTTGTTACGGCGGCGATTCACTATGCCCGGGAGCGCAAACGCGAGAGCGTGACGCTCGTGCACAAGGGGAATATCATGAAGTACACCGAGGGGGCGTTTCGCGACTGGGGCTATCAGACAGCGCAGGAGGAATTCGGGGCGGAACTCCTCGACGGCGGTCCGTGGTGCAGGCTTCCGGACGGCCTCATCATCAAGGATGTGATTGCCGACGCGTTCCTGCAGCAAATACTCACCCGGCCATCGGAGTACGACGTCGTGGCAACCTTGAATCTGAACGGAGACTACATTTCAGACGCGCTTGCCGCTCAGGTCGGGGGGATTGGCATCGCTCCGGGCGGAAATGTCAGCTACGAGAACGGTGCGGCGATTTTCGAGGCGACCCACGGTACGGCGCCCAAATACGCCGGGCAGGACAAGGTCAATCCGGGCTCGCTGATCCTTTCCGGAGAAATGATGCTCCGCTACCTCGGATGGAACGAGGCGGCTGACCTTATCATCCGGGGAGTGGAGGGAGCGATTGCCCATCACAAAGTGACCTACGATTTCGCCCGCATGCTGGAAGGGGTGGAACCTGTTTCCTGCTCCGGTTTCGGTGAAGCCGTGATCGGGGAAATGGCGTAAGCTCCCCCCTTCGGAAATGGGTCTGGAACCCGGCCATGCGAAAGCGATTGAGGCCCTCACGAAAGTGAAGGCTCGTCTTGGTGACGTCATCCGGGGCAAGGGCGAAGTTCTCGACCGGGTCCTGATCTGCCTCTTGAGCGGGGGACACCTCCTGCTTGAGGACCTCCCCGGAATGGGCAAGACAACACTTGCCTATGCGCTTGCCTGCGCCCTGAAGGCCGATTTTCAGCGTATCCAATTTACGAGTGATCTGCTGCCGGCGGATGTTCTCGGTGTCTCCGTGTACGAAGAGCAAAAGAGCCGCTTTGTCTTCAAGCCGGGTCCGGTATTCGCGAATATTCTTCTCGCCGATGAAATCAACCGGACAACTCCGAAAACGCAAAGTGCTCTCCTTGAAGTCATGGACCGGGGGCGCGTTTCCATGGATGGAGAAACCCATGAGGTAGGGAAGCCCTTCATGGTTTTCGCGACCCAGAACCCGGTCGATTTTGAGGGAACCTTTCCGCTTCCGGACAGCCAGATGGATCGCTTTTTCATGCGAACGCAGATGGGATATCCCGCTTTCGCCGATGAAAAGGAAATCCTCGCGGCGGGCCTGCGGCACTACGACCGCATCGGGGGAGAAGCCGTTGTCAGCCGCGAGGAAGTCCGTGAATGGCAGGAGCAGGTGGAGCGGCTATACATCGAGGAAAGTGTGCTGGAATACCTGCTCCGCATTGTGCGTTCGACGCGGGAGGAAGAAAGCTTCCGCAGTGGCATCAGCCCTCGCGGGGCTTTAGCTCTTAAAGTCGCGGCACAGGCGCGGGCCTTTTACCTTGGACGGTCCTTCGTGCTTCCGGAGGATGTTGAGACCCTTTTTGTGCCGGTTTGCGCGCATCGTCTGGTCAGCCGCTTCCACGGTTCCGATCCGCTTGAGGAACGGGAGAGGGTGGAAGGCCTGCTGGCGGCGATTCTGGAGAAAGTGCCGGCGCCCCTGTGATTCCCAGGGAGGCGGCGGCGATCAGACGTCGTAGTAGAGATCGTACTCGCGGGGATGAGGGCGGAGGCGGACTTCGTCGTATTCAGCCATTTTCAGGTCGATGAAGTTCTCGACGAAGTCATCGGTGAAAACATCTCCCTTTAGCAGAAAGTCGCGGTCTTCAGCAAGGGCTTGCAGGGAGCCGCGAAGGCTTTCCGGAACCGTATCGAGGTTGGCGGCCTCCTCGGGCGGCAGGTCGTAGAGATTCTTGTCGATGGCATCCCCGGGATTGATGCGGTTTTCAATGCCGTCGAGGCCTGCCATGAGGATAGCGGAAAAGGCGAGGTACGGATTGGCGGAGGGATCCGGGCAGCGGAACTCCACCCGCTTGGCCTTGGGGCTGTCGCTGTAGGTCGGAATCCGGCAGATGGCGGACCGGTTTCGCGCCGAATAGGCGAGAATGACCGGGGCCTCAAATCCCGGAACAAGGCGCTTGTAGGAGTTGTTGGTCGGATTGGTGAGGGCGCAGAGAGCCTTGGCATGGCGGAGAATGCCGCCGATGTAATGCAGCCCCTGCTCGCTGAGGCCGGCATAGCCGTCTCCGGCCATGACGGGGGTCTCGCCTTTCCAGAGGGACGAGTGGACGTGCATGCCGGAACCGTTGTCCCCGAAGATGGGTTTTGGCATAAAGGTGGCGGTCTTGCCGAACTGAGCGGCGACATTTTTCACCACGTACTTGTACTTGCACAGGTTGTCCGCCATGAGGAGGAGACTGTCGAAGCGTAGGTCGATTTCGCACTGTCCGCCGGTGGCGACCTCGTGGTGCTGGGCCTCGACGTCGATGCCGATCCGCTGCATCGTGGTGACCATTTCATTACGTAGATTCATGAGCCGGTCCATGGGCGGCACCGGGAGGTAACCCTCCTTGTGCGGGATTTTGTGGCCGAGATTGGGAAACTCTTCTGTAGCGGTATTCCAGGTACCTTCGGAGGAATCGACACGGTAAAAGGACTCGTTGGAGGTGCTGCGGTAGCGGACATCGTCGAAGACGAAAAACTCGGCTTCCGGTCCGAAGAAGGCCTTGTCTCCAATGCCGGTGGCCCGGAGGTATTCCTCGGCTTTGACGGCGATGCCGCGGGGCGAGCGCGAGTAGGGGTCGCGGGTGATGGGGTCCTCGATGTCGCAGGTCAGGCTGAGGGTGGGCTGGGTCACGAAGGGGTCGAGGAAAGCGGTGCGGGGATCGGGGATGACGAGCATGTCGGAGGCTTCAATTCCCTGCCAGCCCCGGATGGAGGAGCCGTCGAAGCCCAGCCCGTCCTCGAAAATATTCTCGTCGAAGTGCTCGACGGGAATGGTGAAGTGCTGCCAGCGACCGTGGATGTCGCAGAATTTGAAATCGACGAAAAGGACTTCCTTTTCGCGGAGGAGGGTAAGAATTTCCTGAGGCGTCATGTTGCTGAAGCTTGTTCGGGATTGTCGTCGGAAACGGAACTGTGGTTGAAAGAGGAAGGCGTTGGCAAGGGGGAAGCAAGACGTTCTTGATTCGCGGCGAGCAACTCCGCGATTTCGGCGTGCAGATCGTCCCAGGAGTCATGGCCGAGCCAGCGGGCGAGGCGCCCTTGTTGTTCGGGATCGGCGGGCAATTGGTCGGTGTCGGTGAAGGTTTCCCGGCGCAGGGCGAGCTCGATCTCCCGGAAGCGTGCGTAGGCCTCCTGTAAAGGCGCGCATGAGGAGAGGGAAGGTTCGGCGGCAATGGCGGCGATGAGGGTACGGACGCGGGGAACGCGAAGGGCGGGAATGGCGGCGCCAAGGCGGCGGGCGACATACTGGGCAAAGAGTTCGAGGTCGACGAGTCCGCCGGGCGCATTTTTAAAACATAGAACAGGTTCCCGTCGGCCGACTTTTTCGCGGAGACGCGGACTTCTCATGGTGGGATCCTCGAAAGCCTTCCCGGGCGGACGAGAAGAGGGGGAGGCAAAAAGAAGTTTGTGGCGGAATTGCCCGAAGGCCTTCCGAAGGGATGCCGGCCCAGCGATGGGCCGGGACCGCACGAGGGCCTGCACTTCCCAATCCCGCGCCTTCGTCAGGTAGTACTGTCGGAAGCGAGCAAAACCGGGCAGAAGAGGGCCGTCCTTTCCATGCGGGCGAAGGCGCAGATCGATGGAAAAGGTCCGGCCAAGGGGGTGGTCGTGGCCGAGAAGGCGCAAAAATGATCGAATGCGGCCCGAGATTCCCTCCTCTGGCGGGTGGGTGGCGATAAAGACCAGGTCAAGGTCGGAGCCCGGGCTGAGCTCCCCACCACCGAATTTGCCGAAGGCAAGGAGGCCGACCTTTTCCTCGAGGCCATGGCGTCGCAGCCCTTCCCGGCAGACCGCTTCCGCGAGGTCGCTCAGTTGCTCTTCCATCCCGGCGCGGGAATCGAACCCGAGGAGCTGATTGCCGACGATGCGAACCTGTTCGGCTTTGACAAACAGCCAGAGCCAGGCGGCGAAGTCGTTGTCCGGGCCGAGGCGCAGATCCTCCTCCTGATCCTGTACGGATTTCCGACGCCGTCCGACCCGCTGGAGCAATTCCTCCATGATGGAAGGGAAGCGGCACAGCAGTTGGTGAAGGTAGGAACTGCGGTCGAATAAAAGCGCAAGGAGAGTGAAAAAATGCGGATTTTCCTGACAGGTGTGAAGGAATTCCCTGCGCGCCCCGTACGCCTGTGCGAAGGAGGCGACCCGGCGCAGTGCCTGTACCGGATCGGCGGTTCGGGGCAGGACTTCACCGAAGGCTTCCGTAAGGTGAGCGAATAGGGAAATCTCCTCCCGGGTAACAGGACGGCCGGGCTGAGCGTTGGCGAGGTTGCGCAGGGCCTTTTCTCCCTCTTTTTCCCGGTTGCCGAACCAGGAAAGCAACCGTCTCCGCAAAGAACCGTGGATTGTTTTGGCGGAAAAGAGGGCGAGCCATTCCTCCTGTAACGGGTTTTCGTGGCGGCGGGGAAACAAGGCCTCGTAGTGGCGGCGCACCGCATCCCGCCGCATTTTCAATTCCCGCATGAAAGCCGTTTCGCCGGAAAAGCCGAGAAGGACCGCCAGCGCTTCCCTCCCGGTCTTCGTTGCGGGTAGCCGATGGACCGGTTTTTCCTCCTGCATCTGAAGAAGATTTTCGATGCGGCGGAGAAAGCCCCAGGCCCCCAAAAGGGCTTGGGCATCGTCCTCGGGCAGGATGCCGTACCGGCGCAACTGCCGGAGCGCCCCCTCGGTTTCGGGCGTTTGCAGGAAGGGCAACCGACTGGCGTGCCACAACTGCAAGGTCTGGACAACGAATTCGATTTCCCGGATGCCGCCCTGTCCGCTTTTAATATCCTCGTGCAGCGCGGCGGCCCCTAGGATTTCCTTTTCCGTACGCGTTTTTAGAAAAGCCACCTCTTCGCTGAGATTCGGAGGAGCGTAGCGGGGATAGCGGAACGGCTGCAGGGTTTCGGTGAATTCATGCTCCATCTCGCGGGAACCATAGACCCGGCGCGCCTTCAGCAGAGCCATGCGCTCCCATGGCTGCCCGCGGGCATAGTAATACTGGAGCACCGCCCCGAGAGAGGGCACGGTGGGCCCGCTTTCCCCCTCCGGCCGCAGGCGCAGATCGATATGGAAGAGCATTCCCGCTGCGGTCCGCTCCTGAGAGCGCTGGCAGAAGGACCGAACGACGCGGGCATAAAAAGCCGTATTGCCGGTATGGGTACAATGACCGTTTTTCCGGCAATGGCCATGGCCCTCGCAGACGAAGACCAGGTCGAGGTCGGAAAAGAGGTTGAGTTCCCGGCCTCCGAGTTTGCCGAAGGCGAGGACGAGCAATCCGGCGGGACGGTCCGCGTCCTCCAGCCATGGTTCCCCGTATTGCCGCCGATGTTCCGGCAGGAGGTCATCGAGAAGCCGACCCAGACAATCTTCGGCAAGGTCGCTGTATTCGCGTAAAAGGGAAGGCATCGGCGCGGCGGCAAGGTGTTCCCGGACGGCGATGCGAAGGGTATGCAAGCGGCGGAAATGCTGGAGCCGGCAGGGGGAATCGGGGAAGCGCCCGGCGAAGACCGGCCAGCTCTGTTGCAGGCGGCCCGGACCAAAGGGTCCCCGGTGTGGATTCAACTCGTGAAGAAACGCTTCCGTCAGCGGCGGAAACCGGTCCAACCAGCGCTTGTAGACGGGGCTCCAGGAGAGCAGCTCGTCGAGCGCGCGCGCGAGGTCCGGAAGTTTCCGAAACCGTTCGTCCCCGGCAAAGGCCCTTGTATTTTCAGGCTGAAAGCCCGGCATGAAGGAAAAAGGTAGTGGCTCCGCCCGGGCGGGTCAAGAAGGCCTCCGGTTGCCCGCTTGACCCTGCCGCGCGTTGCCCTTCCCATAGGCGATAATGGATGACAACAGCAAAGGCCGCGTTCTCATCGTGGATGACGACAACGAAATCCGGTATTCGCTCAACCGGGTTCTGGCTGCGCGCGGCTTTGCAGTGGGCGAGGCCTCCAGCGGTGAAGACGGGATCGAGAAGGCGGGTGGAGGCGAGTATGACGTCATCTTCCTCGACAACCGCATGGAGGGAATGAGCGGATTAGAGGCGCTCCAACACCTGCGCAGTTCCGCACCTGAGGCGATGGTGATTTTCATGACCGCCTTCGGCACCACGCAGACCGCCATCGAGGCGATGAAGTATGGGGCATTTGACTACATTATAAAGCCGTTCGAGCTTAAGCGGACCCTCGCCCTGACGGAAAAAGCGGTCCATGCCCGGCGCGACCTGCAGCGCTCAAAGACCGACTACGCTCCCATCCTCAACAGCGAGGACTACAAGGAAGGAATTGTCGGCGATTCTGAACCCATGCAGGACGTCTTTAAGGCCATCGGGCAGGTGGCAACCAGCGATGTGACCGTCATGATCACGGGCGAGAGCGGGACGGGGAAGGAATTGGTAGCCCGTTGTATTCACCAGCACAGCCTGCGCTCGGCAAAGCCCTTCATGGCGGTGAACTGCGCGGCCATTCCCGACAATCTCATTGAATCGGAATTGTTCGGGCATGAGAAAGGGGCCTTCACGGGCGCGACCCAACAAAGGCTGGGAAGGTTTGAATCATGCGACGGAGGGACCCTCTTTCTTGACGAAATCGGCGACATGGCCCTTTCCACGCAGACCAAAATTCTTCGTGCCCTTCAGGAAGGGGAGATCCAGCGGGTCGGCGGCGAAGGGACAATTCGGGTCAATGTGCGGATGATTGCGGCGACGAACCGCGACCTCGAAAAACTCGTTGAGGAGAAAAATTTTCGGGAGGATCTGTATTACCGGCTCAACGTCATGCGGATCCGCATTCCCAGCCTGCGGGACCGCCTTACGGATGTGCCCGCCCTTGTCGATTTCATGCTACAACGGCTCCGCAAGGAGCGCAAAAGCCGGGTCAAGAGCATTTCCCCGGAGGCTCTCAAGGCTCTGCAGCACTATCCATGGCCGGGGAATGTCCGTGAGCTGGAGAATGCCATTCAACGTTCGGTTGTCGTTGCGCAGGGAGACACCATCCTGAAAACCGACCTTCCGCGGGAGATCCCGCAACGGGCGGCCCCGCCGGTTGCGGCGGGAACGGAGACGGACGCGCTTCCGGAGGACGGGGAAAGGGAAGCGGCCGAAGAGGAACTTTCCGAAGGTACCCGTGACCAGCTGCTCGACCGCGTTTATCGGCGGATGCGCAATGCCGGGGAGGGTCCTTTGCTTCCCCTTCTTGAAAAAGAAATGGCCCGGCGTGCGCTTCAGGAAACCGGAGGCAATCAGGCGCGGGCCAGCTCGATTCTTGGCATTACGCGCGCAACTTTGCGCAAGCGGATCGAAACCTATGGTCTCGGAGAAGATTTTTAGGCAGGTCGTTTTTCCTTTGGCTCCCGCTTTGCGGACGCTCCGGGCCTGGTTGCGAATTCCCGGTTCGCCAGCCGCATTAGGCGCATACCCGAGAGCCGGAATTTGAGAGCATCCTTCAGAATGGAATCGACCACGTATTTATGCTGGTAAAAATCGACTTCCTCCTGGACTTCCCGCAAGGTACTGGCTTTTCCCACCCGTTCGATCAGACGCTCTTCATTAAAGAGCAGATTGGGCATTAAGAGGCGCATGAAAGGCGAGACAATGAGAAAGCGCGTGAAGAGGCAGCGGCGCAGGACGTATGGCACAAACCGGTCTTCCGGAAGGTGCTGTTGTTGGCAAAGAGTTTCTTTAAAATTAGCCTGCACGTTTGAAGGAGAAAAGTGTTAAGACTTTTGAGGTGATGTCACGCACCGAAAACAGAGGCGAGATTTTTTTCATCATCGGCGGAGGAATTGCCGGAATGACGGCGGGGATCTGGTTACGGCGCCTGCTTCCCTCGGCCCGCATCACTTTGTTCGAGCGCGAAGCACACTGTGGGGACTGGCTTCGCCGCCGGGACAAGCAGTCTGTGGTGATCGGTAATACCGGGGCGGGACCGGCTCTCTCCATGGCCGGAGACCTGCCGCCGCCACCCCTTCTGGAACGAGCGCTTGCGGCATGGCCAGGGGACGCGCTTCTCGACTGGCTGCGGGAATTGGACACGAAGCCCGAGGTCGATGACAAGGGGACGATCCGGGCGCAGGGACCGCTCTTGCAGCAACGCCTTCTTGAAGCCGCTCTTGAGGCGGGGATCACTATCCGTGAAAAGGTCGTCGTCCACGACGTGCGTTCCCAGCCCGGAGGCGGTTTCCGGTTCTGGAGTAAGGAAGAGCCCCTCGGGGAGGCAGGCGGCGTCATTTTCGCCACCGGCGGGGAGCGTAACCACGGCCTTACCCTGGCAAGGGAAGCCGGTCTCTCCGTGCGACCGCCGCGACCGGGCCACCTGCGCCTTCGCGCCGCTTCCCGGCGACTCGGACAGCGATTGGAAGGGCTTACAAAGGAGGTCCGGGTGGTGCTGGAAAAGAGCGGGGAGGAAGAGCATGGAAGACTTCGCTGCGGAACGCGCGGCCTTGAAGGGCCGGTCATCTCCGCGTTGACCGCGCGCACAGGAGAGGAACTCGCCCGGCTGCGACACCGCTTTACCCTGAAGGTGGACTGGATTCCGGAATGGAGCGCCGGCCGGCTGCGCACATACTTTATCGAAAGGACGGAACAGGGTGGGCGGCAGGCAGTGGGCGAAGACCCGTTGCCGGGATTTTCCGTGCGGCATTGGAACTACTTCCTTGAGAAGGCCCGCGTGGAACCATCGCTGCCTTGGGCGCGAACCCGGGACCGCAAGCGTAACGCCCTGATCGAGCGGCTGAAGCGCGAGCGCATCGGTATCGACGGTATGGGCTTGCCGCGGGACGAACGGGCCTGGACCGGAGGCGTCGAAGCAGGGGGGCTTGTCCGCGAAAGCGGCCGGAACCGCGCCCTCGACAGGTTCTACTGCTGCGGGGAAATGCTGGACTTCCTGTATCCGCCTGGTGGATACCATCCCGGTGCCGTGTGGGCAAGCGCCTATCATACCGCCAGCGGGATCGCGGCGGAAGAAAGAGCCTGAATTATTCCCCGAGTCCGGAGGTGTCGGTGGGGATTTTGTTATCGGTCTTGAGGACGAGGACCGGCTCCCGCGTTTTCACCCAGAGCTGATATTCCTTGAAGATACGGGGCGGAACCACCTCGCAGGCTTCTCCGATCGAAGTGGCGGGAAGGCGGCGGCCCTTCGGGGTCTGGTTGAAATCGTAGGCCCCTTTGTGGATCCGTTCCTCCGTCGTAAGGACGTTTTCCTCCTCGGGGATCTGCAGTACCCAGCCGGTCAGGTCTTTGTCGGGCAGTTCCCCTTCCGGATCGGAGAGCATAATTACGAACTGCTTTTTTACCGGTGGAGCAGGTGGATTTTCCTCCTTCAGGATCTCCATCTCCCGCTCAATATCCTCAAGGATGGAGTTGACGCGTCGGACTTCCAGCTCGTTGCGCTGCAGGATGGCTTTAACGATATCGAGATCCACTTTGGCCATGTGAGGAGGGAAAGCGCCCGGGGCCATGGCTGGCAAATGAAAAGAGGATCAGACGGCGGTGTCGGTATGGTAAAGGCGCTTAGTCCGGGCGGAGAGCGAGCAGAAGACCTCCCATTCAACTTGTCCGGAGGCACGGGCGTACTCGGATACGGTGATTTCCCGGCCGCCCTCGCGGCCGATGAAAGTGGCCGTTTCCCCGGCTTCCGGGCAAGGATCGAGATCGGTCACATCAACCACGGTCTGGTCCATGGTGACGCGGCCGAGGATGGGACAACGGCGGCCGCGGAGGAGCACCTCGCCTCGGTTGCTCAGGGCGGTGGGAAGACCGTCGGCATAGCCGGCGGTGAGAACGGCGATGCGCGCATCGCGCCGCAGCTTGTGGGTCTGTCCGTAGGAGATGGGGGTTCCGGCAGGAAGCCGTTTGACCAGCCCGACACGGCTGTGAAAGGAAAGAACCGGGTCCAGGTCATCCGGGTGCAGGAGCGCCCCGGGTTGTGGGCGGACCCCGAACTGCAGCAAGCCGATGCGGACGGCGTTGAAAGGACCCTTGGCAGGGAAGGACTCCACCCCCGCGCTGTTGTCCGCATGCAGGAGCAGATTTTCGGGGGGAGCGGAAAGCTGCCGCAGGCAGCGGAGAAAGCGGTCGCGTTGAGTACGGGTGAAGGCGGGATCGCTGTCGGCGGAGGAAAAGTGGGTGCAGACGCCCGCAAGCTGCAATTCGGGGGCCCGCCGCATGGCTTCCAGCATTTCGGGAAAGCGGGGATACCAGATGCCGAGTCGGCCCATGCCGGTATCGACTTTCAGGTGGACCGGGTAGGGCTCGTTTCGCTTCCCCGCCGCTGTGGCAAAGGCGACCACCTCCTCGGGTGAGGACAACACCGGAAGAACCCCGAGACGGCAGGCTTCCGGAATTTCCTCCGGCAACAAGGCGCTGAGGATAAGGACGGGCCATCCTTCCCCGACCTCGCGCAGGCGCGCCGCTTCTTCGAGGTTGGCGACCGCGAAGGCGTCCGCTTCGGACCGCATCAGCCGCGTCACCACAGGGGCGAGGCCGTGTCCGTAGGCGTTTGCCTTGACCACCGCGATGTAGCGGAGATGGGTGGGCATGGCCGCCCGGATGGCGCGAAGGTTCCGTTCGAGAGCGCCAAGATTCACGCGGGCCCACGCCCGCAGGTTTTCTCCAGTGAGGCTCATTCGGCCTGATGGCGACGTTGGGACCAGCGGACGGGTTCGGCTCCGGCAACCTGCAGCGGCGCGACCTCTCCGCAGGAATGGATAAGGGCGGGCGTTTCCAGAAGCAGCTGCGGGCCTTCCGCGAGCGGAACCTCCCGGGCCATCCGGGCGCAGGGAGCGGGCGCGGACCGGTTTCCCAGAAGGAAGAGAACTCCGCCTTTTTCCGAGGCTTCCTCCGGGGCAACGGTGTCCGCCGTAAAAGTGTAGCCGTACGGACCCTGTTTCGCATGGCACCGGTGAAGGCGGTCGCGCCGGTAAGGAGCGTACACCATCGTCTCCGTGGCTGCTTCCGCGCGCAGCAGCGAAACCGCGAAAAGTTCAAGATTGCGAAACCGGAACAGGTGCCAGTGCCGATGGTCGGGGAGGCGGGCCCATGTCCGGACGGTCATGGTGGCGAGCCGGAGGGCGAGACTTGACCCGGGTCCTTCCGCGAAGAGGACGCCCCCGAGGGAAGCGAGGCCGAGCTGGTGCCGGCCCAGCAGTTCCCGTACCGCCGGAATCAAAGCCTCAAGGACCGGTTTCCCGCTTTGCGTCTGTTCCAGCACTTCACCTGCCCGCAGCAGGGCGAGTTGAAGCCGTGGCCCGGCCGCATTCATGAGGAGAAGAGGCTGCGAAGAGAATGGATCAGCCATAGTGACGACGCAGGTTTGTGGGGAGGATGCCCAGTTCCTCGCGGTACTTGGCCACGGTCCGCCGGGCGATGTTGATCCCTTCTTCCTTCAAGATACCAACGATCTTCTGGTCGCTGTAAGGTTTTGCCGTCGGCTCGTCCTCGACGATGCGCGCGATGCGGTCTTTGATGGATTTGTTCGATACGCTTTCCCCGTCCTTTCCCCGGTAGCCGGGGGTGAAAAAGTACTTCATCTCGAACAGGCCGTGCGGGGTGAGCATATACTTTCCCGAAACCGCCCGGCTGACGGTGGTTTCGTGCACGCCCACCTGCTCCGCCACCTGATTCATCGTCAAAGGCCGGAGGTGGGCCTTCCCCTGCTCGAAAAACCCCTGTTGCAGCTCGAGCAGCTTCCAGGCAATGCGTTCGATCGTCATTTGTCTTTGCTCGAGCGCGCTGATGAGGAAGCGCCCGTTCCGAAACTGTTGGCGCAGGTACTCACGGTCTTTTCCCTTGACCTGCCCGCGCGCCAGCATCCGCTTGTATTCGGGGTTGATGCGCAGACGCGGAACGTAGTCGCTATTCAACACGACCTGCCACTCGCCTTCCTCGTCCTTGTACACGATGACATCGGCCTCCACCGTCCGATTGTGGTCCTCGCTGTAGCGACGAGCCGGGGCGGGGTCGAGCCGGGCAATCTCTTCGACCGCCGTTTCCACCTCAAGGGAACTGACTTTCAAGGCCCGCGCGATTTCCGGAATCCGCCGGCGCAGCAGAAGGTCCCACTTTCGCTTGATGATCCTTGCGGCAAGGGAATCGCCCATGCCCTTTCGTTGCAGCTGCAGAAGAAGGCATTCCTGGATCGAGGTCGCGCCAAGGCCGGGCGGGTCAAGGGACTGGAGCAATTTCACCGCCGCCTGAATGTTTTTGAGCGGCTTGTCCGCCATGAGGGCGAGGTCGGCCGGTTTGGCGGTGAGGAGACCGTTGTCGTCCAGGCTGCCGGTCAGGTATTCCAGTGCCTCCAGCACCCTGGGGTCTTCTTCCACGGAACGGGCCTGTTCCATGAGGTCTTCCTGAAAGGATTTCTCGCGGGTCAGGGAGTCGAAAAAGTGCTGCCTTCGCTGGGCATCCTCGTTCGTGTACGGTTGTTCTCCCGCTTCCTCCTCGAGGTAGCCGCTCCATTCGCCGCCGAGACGTTCCAGTACGGAAAAATCCTCCCCGAAATCGAGGCTTTCGCTCGATTCGCTTTCCGCAGTGGCTTCGCTTTCTGCGGTGCTCGGGGTTTCCGCTTCCGCTTCGATGGATACGTCCTCGTAGGGAAGCTCTTCCAAGGTCGGGTTGGCCTGCAATTCCTCCAGAATGGCCGAACGCAACTCGAGGGAAGGAACTTGCAGGAGGCGAAGGGACTGACGTAGCTGCGGCGCCAGAACGAGGCTCTGGGTCTGCTTCTGCGTCTGTTGGAATCCTTGCTCGGGCATCGGTCGTAGGGGGCTCGGTTGGCCGGCTCAGTTTCCGGGGAAAGTGTCCACCCGCTCTCGCAGGTCGTCCTCGTAGGCGATGCCGTCTCTGTAGAGATCCCGCAAATACGAGGCCAATTTTTCGTTGGTGGGACCGTAGGCCTTGTCGTAGAGGGCGTGCTCGAGCGCGCTCAGAAGCGAATCGGCATCCTGAAAGCGCTTTTCCCTCGCACGCTCGAGGCATCGGCGGACCGCCGTAACCACCCCCGGGTCCAGCTCCGCTCGGGCGGCTGCGAGGTCCGGAAGGGCGAGGTGACGGATGTTCTCCCTCGATTGCTCCGCTGAGGACGCCGCAAAGGGATTGTGCCCGAGGAGCAACTCCTGCAGCACCACCCCGCAGGAGAAGAGATCCGCGCGCGCATCCGTAACTTCCATCCGGGCCTGTTCAGGGGAGAGGTAGTCGCTGCGACCAGCCACCACTTCACCTTCCTCGCTGTACATAAGATCGAAGGCCTTTGCGATGCCGAAGTCGGTCAATTTTACATCACCGGCATGGGAAAGGAGAATATTCCGGGGGCTGACGTCGCGATGGACAAGATGCCGGAAGCGGCCCTCCCGGTCCCGTTGCGTATGCGCAAAGGCCAGTGCCCGAGCGACCCGGGAAACAATAAAGACCGCCCACTCCGGTGGTACCGACCGCCCCAGCGCGCGATGCTGGAGCAGAAACTCCTCGAGATTCCCTCCTTCCACCAGTTCCATCACAATGAAGTATTGCTCATGGCTTTGCCCGAGGTGGTAAATCTGGGCAATATTCGTATGGATGAGGTCCGCGACGAGGCGGGCTTCGCCAAGAAAATTATTCCGGAATTCCGGAATACGGGAGTATTCCCGGCGAATTACCTTGATCGCGACCCGTTTCCGGAAGTTTTCCTGACCCGTCTGTAAAGCCTCGTAAACACAGCCCATGCCACCCCGGGCAATGGGGCGGACCATTTCGTAACGAACGTGATCGTCGATGACGGGTGGCCTCTCCACGAACCCGTTTTTTTAGCCGCCCGGCCTGCTTTGCAAGGGAAGTTTTCCTTTTGTGCACGGTTTTTGCTTCACTTCTTCCGATGAGTTGACAGCCGGGCGCCAGAAGATTCTTGTTGGTCGCATGATTCAATTGACGGAGCGAGCGGTGAAAGCGGTGCGGCGGCTTGCGAAAGAGCGTGCGGAACCGGGCCAACACCTGCGGGTTTTCATCAAAGCGGGCGGCTGTTCCGGAATGGAGTACGGCATGGGATTTGCCCCTAAAGAGGCGGAGGACCATGTGGTGGAACAGGATGGAATGACGGTCCTCATTGATCCGAAGAGTCTTGAGCGGCTGCAAGGTTGCGAAATCGACTTCGATGACGGCCTGGCAGGCAAAGGTTTCGAGATCCGCAACCCGAACGCGGAGAGCACCTGCGGTTGCGGGAAATCCTTTGCCTGAGCTGACTCAGGCGGAGGCAAGGGGACCGGAAGAGTTTTCGACCGGATTCGGCAAAGGCTCGATAACAGGCGCCTCCATCTGGTGGTGGACCTTCTTCAATCGGATCAGGAACTCTTCATACGGAAGAACTTCAAAGGTTCCATCCTCGTGTTCAACCAATGCGGTGTTGGATTCCACCCAGTCGCCTGCATTCAGGTAGTGGACGGCTCCGATCATCTTATTGTCCGGAGTGTGGATATGGCCGCAGATGAACCCGTTGCATCCATGCTTACGGGTTATGTTCTCAACTTGACCCTCGAAACGGCTGATGTAGTTCACAACGGTTTTAGTATGGGCCTTGATGGCCTTGGAGAGGGAAAAGTAGGGTTTTCCGCGCCATGTCCGGTAACGGTTGTACACCCGGTTGATGCGGAGCAGGCTCTGGTAGCCGATATCACCGAGGACGGCGATCAACTTGGAATTCTGCGTGACGGCATCGAAGGCATCGCCGTGGATGACCAGGTAACGTCCCTTCGGTGATTCATGAATGTAGCGGTCAACGACCTTCAATCCGCCGAAGCGAAGGGGGAGGAATCGATCCAGGATATCATCATGATTACCCCGCAGGTAAATGACTTTGGTTCTGCGCTTGTCGATTTTTTTGAGGACGAGGCGGAGAAAACGGGTGTGCCGGCGTTCCCAGCCACCGCGTCTTCCGAGAGACCATCCGTCGATGATGTCGCCATTGAGGAGAAGGGTGTCGCAATCCACATGTTTAAGGAAGTGGTTGACTTTTTCGATTTGGCAATCGGGTGCGCCGAGGTGGACGTCCGAGAGGATAACGGTGCGGAAACGAAGGACCGGTTTGCGGGATTTGTTCTTTTTCATGGCGAGGAAACGGATTGCGTGGGAAGGAGGCTGAGACACTCCTTGTAATAGCCGTCGATGACCGTTGTCCAGCCGTGCGGGGCGAGGGTCCGGCGGGCCGATTCACCCATTTCCGCCCAGCGCGAGCGCAGCGAAGCAAGCTCCGTGGCGGCTTCAAGGAAAGCTTTCTCATCGTCGTACGGGGCAAGGAGGCCGTTTTCGCGCGGCCGGATGAAGCGTCCCGGGGCAGCGTAGTCGTAGGCGAGCACGGGGAGCCCGCTCGCCATTGCCTCGGTAACGACATTGCCGAAGGTCTCGGTGACACTGCCGAAAAGAAAGCAATCCGCACTTGCATAGTGGCGGGCAAGGTCTTCTCCCGTCCGCATACCGGCGAAGTGGATATCCTCACCGGCATCGGCAAGAGACCGCCGTTCGGGCCCGTCCCCGACGAGAACGACGCGGAGGTCGGGAAGCCGTTCCCGCATGCGGCGGGCGGCTTCGAGTACGAGCCGGAGATTCTTCTCGGGAGCCAGCCTGCCGACGTAGAGCGCCACCGGCGTCTCCTGTCCCGCTCCCCAGCGCAGGCGGAGGTCATCCTCGCGCCGATGCGGGCCGAAGAGCTCCGTATCGACGCCGCGGGCGAAAAGGCGGAGGTTCCGAAAGCCGTCCTTCTGCAATTTGTGCATAAGATCCTCCGAGGGAACGAAAGTCCGGCGCGTGCGGTTGTGACAAAACCGCAGCCAGGCGAGCACGCCCCGGGTCAGGAAGCCGTATCCGTAATGGCGTCCGTAGCTGTGGAAGTTTGTGTGAAAACTGGAGACCACGGTCAGGCCCAGGCGACGGGCCGCGCGTAGGGCGCTCCAACCGAGAGGCCCCTCCGTGGCGACATGCAGCAAATCCGGCGGATTTCTTCTCCACGCACGCAGAAGAAGACGATAGGCGGGCAGGCCGAAGCGGAGATCGGGATAGCGGGGCAAAGGAAGCCCGCGAACGGACCGGAAGCAGTCGGCAAAGGGGCAATCCTCTCCCCGGTCCCGCCGGTAGGGAGCGACGACCTCAATGCTTGCTCCCCGTCCACGCAGGCCCCCGACAAGACGTTCAAGGGTCATGGAAACGCCGTTGATCTCGGGGGGAAATGTTTCAGTTACCAGCGCGAATTTCAAAATCTGTTACCGGCGGAAGAGCCATATGAAGGTGAAGCCTTGCCATCAGTTTTCCACAACACAGGCTACCAACCTTCTCTTTCCGAAGTGTGGCTTTGTTGTTACACTTTGGTCACGTTGCCATGAAAAGCGCGCGGATCAAGTTTGTCGTCGGTCCCACCGCTTCGGGAAAAACGGCCTATGCCCTCAAGCTCGCGCGGCGGGAAAAGGCGATCATTCTAAGTTGCGACAGTCTTTGCGTATACCGCGGCATGGACATTGGGACGGCTAAACCGACGCCTGCGGAACGGGAGGAGCTTCCGCACTTCGGGTTGGATCTCGTCGATCCTTCCCAGCCTTATTCGGTCGGTGAGTACGTGCGCTACCGCAACGAGGTGCTTTCCCGTATGCGTGCGCAAGGGAGTCCGGTTGTGGTAGCCGGGGGAAGCGGTTTCTATCTGAAAAGCTTTTTCTCCGCCGTGACCGACGAGTGGACCTTGCCGAACCCGCTTCGTGCGGAAATCCGGCGGCTGGCGGAGCGCGAAGGGTACGAGGGGCTGGCCCGAGCTCTTCGCAGGGAGAATCCTCCGGGAACGCGGTTCGAGGGACTTGACTGGCGCAATCCGCGACGCCTGCAGATGGCGCTGCTCCGCTGCCGGGCCAGCGGCAAAAGCTATGATCGTTTACGGGAGGAATTTTTGCAGGCTCCCGTTCCTTTGCCGGACTGGGAAAAGGAAGTACTTTATGTGGAGCGTGCGGACGCGGACTGGGAAGAGGCCAATCAGGCCCGCGTCAGGGGTATGTTGGAGGCCGGTCTCGTCGAGGAAACCCACCGTCTCCGCCAAGCGGGATTTGAACAGAATCCAAGCGCTGCCAAGGCAATCGGCTATCGGGAAACTCTCGCCTACCTCGATGGCGGGATCTCGGACCTCGAGGAGCTCACCAGCATGATCGCCGTCCATACCCGCCAGTTGCGACGGAAGCAACGTTCATGGTTCCGGCGGCAGATCCCCCTTCACAGCCGTGTGGAAGGGTAGCGCGCCCACCATGACAGGACCCTCAGGGCATTTCCACGGTGCCGCCAAGGACGCTGCCAAGGTTCTGATCCGTCATTTCGCGCAACCGGACCCATCCAAGAGTGTCCCCGATGGCCGATTGGCGTTGCTGGGTGTAACGGACATATTGCTCCCCGTCGGTATCGATTTCCGGCTCTGTTCGCGAAGCCATGTAAGCAAAGGATCCGCGTTCATTGTTGATGACCATATTGGAGATGCGGCCCTCGGAAAGGTGTTGTGCTTCCTCCCAGATTTCGGAGCGACGAAGATCCTGCGGGACTGAGGCACCCTGAAAGGGCTCCGGATCCTCCACCTCAAGGCCGGCTTCCGCGGCTAGACTGGCGAAGTCCTCGTCAGGGAGGTTGTCCCGGAACTGGGAACGCAGCTCCTGGCCCTTTGCGGCGAAGAGGCGCCGCTTTTCGCTTTCCCGATACTGCGCCCTGACCTGGTCCCGGACTTCGTCGAAGGACGGCATGCGCGAGGGAGTGGATCCTTCCGTGACCAGGAGCACGGCCCCGTCGGAAATGCGGGCCACATCGGAAAAATAGCGGTCGGGATTGGTGGAATACATCCACATGGAGGAAAGCAACTCCTGTGGAACTTCCTCGACGGAAGGCGCGTTCCCGCGCGCAAAGGGTTCGATTTCGCGGGTACGGACGGAAAATTCCTCTATGAGACGCTCGTAATCGGAACTGCCGAGTTTAATCTTTTCCCTCCACAGCCGGACGCTGAACTGATCACTCTTGCGGGCGGCGATCTCCGAAGCTTCCTCTTCCATCCAGTCTTCCCTGACTTCTTCGCGGGCCATCGCGAAGGTCACCGGTTCGGGTTCCGTTTCCTCTTCGTCCTCGGTTTCGGCTGTTTTCTCCGGTGCAAGGGCCTCTTCGTAACGCGCCTTGTTCTGGCTAAAAAAGCGGCGAAGTTCTTCCTCTGAAGGCTCGGAGACATCCTCCTTGTAAGCTGAAGCATTGAACATCAAGGCCGTTACCGGGAGTCGTTCGGGGATCTCGTAACGGGCCGGGTTCTCTTCAAAAAAGGAACGCAGGTCTTCTTCGGAAATTTCCAGCCCGGGAGAAAAGGCTTTGTAGTCCAGGTGGGCCAGAACGAGGTCGTACTCCGTTTCGCGGGCAAGGTAATCCTGTTTGATGGCAAAGGGGAGGGTGTAGTCCGGCCCGGAAAGAGCGGTGCGAACTTTATGAATGCGGTAGTCCTCCCTGAGGACCCGGCCCATGGTTCGGCGGTCGAAGCGGTCACTGCCTTGCAGAGCCTGAAGGATACGGTTGTAGGTTTCCGAGGAAAATTCGCCGGTCTGGCGATTCTGGAAGATGGAAATGGATTCGACATACTCCTGCAGTTCTTTCTCCCGCGGGGCGGGAATACCGAGCTGGTTGGCGAGCCCGAGGGCGGTCAATCGGAGGTAGGCGTAGTCCATGGTCTGCTGCCGGTTGAGCCGCAGTTCCGGATGCAGAATCGCGCTGACTTCCGCGGCTTGGGCGAGGGCGCGCTGGTCCGCCGGGGAAGAGAGGTCGTAGCCGTAGTATTCAAGCGATTCGCGCTGCCGCGATGAATTGCCACCGAAGAAGCTCTGCGGTCCGATGGTGAGGACAAAGGTCACGATAATAACGACCAGCAGCGAGCCGAAGAGCCACTTGTTGTGTTTAAAAAAAAAGTTTTGCAGAGCGGTAATCATGGGCGGAATGCGGGGATTAAGCGGCGGAGGTTAGGGGGGCGGCCCCGACTGTCAAGTGCGGTAAAAAAGGCTCAACCTCCCATCAAAAGCGGGGCCAGGTTGCGGAAAAAGAACAGGCCGACCGCGCCAACGACCCCTACAATAGCCGCGCTCAGGAAAACGCTGAAACGAAGGGTCAGGGTGCAGGTGAAAACGCCGGCCCCGAAAAGCAGGGAGGCGAAGCTCATCCACAACCCCCTCGGATCGCCATTGGCAAATTGCGCGGCATATAGAAAGCCGAAAAAGCCCGCACCAAGCAGAGCCCGGAAGCGGATGAAGGGAAAAATTTCCGTCGCATTCAGAAAAAGGAGAAGGGCGAGAAGAAGATCGAGCAGCCCGAGAAACAGAACCGGTTGGCGGAACAAACCCATCCATGCGCCCTCTTCCTCCTCAAGAATCGGCTGCAGGAGGTTCCATCCCGGGTAGAGCACGGAGATCGCGCTAACAAGAAGGATGAGGGAAAGAACCGGAGTGACGAGGGCGGCGGTTCGCTCGCGCCAATTTGCCGCCACGCGGATGTGACTGGTTTCCTCTGTTTTCCCCTCGGCGGCGGCGAGCAACTTTTCCACTTCCACAGCGGCGTCGGGGTCCTCACTGGCAAGGCCTTCCTCCTCGTCCTCGTCGGCTGCTTTCTGACGCAGCACAAGCCGTTTTTTCTGGGGATAGATGCGCGCAAACAGAGCCTCGTTTGCTTTGATCCGCACCCATGACTCCATCTTTTCGTCGAAGTAAAAGAAATCAGGATTGATTTTCCCGGCCTCGGCAAGGGTGGAGAGCTTATCAAAATCGTAAGGGCCCCGGGCCGTTTGCTCCTCGGGAGCGCGAATGTAAAACTCCTCAGCCATGGCAGGAAGAAGGATGAGGCAATCGAAAGGAGGAGCAATCCACAAATTTCACCGAAAGGGGACGCTTTCGGGAAATTGCCCGCGCAAAAAGCTTCGGGCGATCATTTCCCCATTGCGAAGGCAGCGCAGGAGCCAGCGCACCTGCACGGAGCGCTGTTGCGCGGGGGAGAGGCGGAAATCCACGCTCTCCGCGACAAGGCGGCGCCGCAGCTCCTGCAGACAGAGGGCGACACTGACCGACAGATTGAAACTCTGCGTGAATCCGTACATGGGGATGCGGACCAAAAGGTCGGCGGCTTCGAGGACGCCGGCACCGAGGCCGTCCTCTTCGGTGCCGAAACACAGAGCGAGAGGCTGGTCGAGGGGGATCTCGGGAAGGGGAACGGCGCTTTCCTGCAGAGAGGTCGCGGCGATCCGGTAGCCCTGCTCTCGGAGGGTCTGCAGGCAGGCGGCGGAATTATTCCGCCCGGGGACGTCATGGCGATGCAGATCCACCCAGCGGGAAGCTCCCATCGTGACTTCCCGGTTGAGCGTATAGCGGTAGCGGTTTTCCACCACGTGAATGTGCTGTACACCGAAGCATTCGCACGAACGCATGGAGGCGCTGGCGTTGTGCGGCTGAAAAACATCCTCCAGAACCACCCGTATCCACTCCGTCCGCTCCGGGAGAATGGCGCGCATGCGCGCTTGTTTCTCCTCGGTAACGAACTGGAGAAGATGTTCGAGAAGGGCTTGCTCCTTCCCGGGGGAGAGAGAGAACAGTTCCTCGTTCAATAGGGAAGCGGATAGGCCGCGCAGAGTTCCCCGGCGATCCGGCCCGCTTCGGCGATGCGCTCCTCATCCTTGATATCGCCAAGGACGAGATCGATGGCGTCGGCGATGCGGCGGAAGTCCTCCTCATTCATGCCCCGGCTTGTGCACGCGGGGGCACCGAGGCGAATTCCGCTTGTCTGGAAGGGACTGCGGGTCTCGCCCGGAACCGTGTTGCGGTTAGTGGTAATGTGAGCTTTGTCCAGGGCTACCTGGGCCTGTTTGCCGCTCAGGTCGGGATGGTTTTGGCGAAGGTCGACGAGAATGAGGTGGTTGTCGGTTCCTCCGCTGGTCAGCTTGTATCCCTTTTCCAGAAAACGCTCAGCCATTGCGGCTATGTTCCGCCGGACCTGTTGCTGGTATTCCCGGAATTCGGGCTTCATGGCCTCGCGGAAACAGAGGGCTTTGGCCGCCACAACGTGCATCAACGGCCCTCCCTGGCCGCCCGGGAAAATGGCGGAGTTGAGTTTTTTTGCGTATTTTTCTTTCGCGAGGATCAGTCCTCCCCGGGGACCACGAAGTGTCTTGTGCGTGGTCGTCGTGACAAAATCACAGTGCGGGACCGGGCTGGGATGTTCCCCGGCGGCAACAAGGCCGGCGATGTGGGCGATGTCGGCGAGGATGTAGGCGTCGACCTCGCGGGCGATTTCCGCCATCCGTTCGAAGTCGATGATGCGAGGGTAGGCGGAGGCGCCCACGGTGATCATTTTCGGCCGTTCCTTCCGGGCCTGTTCCGCGAGGGCGTCATAGTCGATACGGCCGGAAGTGGCGTCAACGCCGTAGTTGGCGACGGAATACAGCTTGCCGGAAAAATTGACGGGACTACCGTGGGTGAGGTGGCCGCCGTCGGAAAGATTCATGGTGAGAATTTTATCGCCCGGGTCGAGGAAGGCCGTGTACACCCCGAAGTTGGCCTGGCTACCGGCGTGCGGCTGCACGTTGGCATATTCGGCCCCAAAGAGTTCCCTGGCCCGCTCGAGAGCAAGGTTCTCCGCCTTGTCCACCCAGTCGCAGCCGCCATAGTAGCGCTTGCCCGGATAGCCTTCGGCGTATTTGTTGGTCAGTACACTCCCGGTCAGTTCCATGACTGCGGGCAGGGTAAAGTTTTCGGAGGCGATCAACTCGAGGTGTGATTGCTGGCGTTGCCGTTCGCCAAGGACGACCTCGTGAAGTTCGGGATCAAGGTCGGCCGTAGCGGCTGGATTCAAGGGATGGATGATTTCAGTCATATGGTAGGATTGTGGTTTTCCCATGCGGAGAACTTGGCGACTCGCCGGGCGTGGCGCCCCTCTTCAAAAGAGGCGGAGAGAAAAGTATCGATCAACTGCGCGGCTTCATGGGGAGTGGTGTGGAGGCCGCCCATGCAGAGAACGTTGGCGTTGTTATGGCGGCGGCTGAGTCCGGCCTCATCGATGTAGTGGACGAGGGCGGCGCGGATGCCGGGCTTTTTGTTGGCGGCGATGCTCATGCCAATCCCGGTCGTGCAGCAGAGGATCCCGAGATCGGCTTTTTCCTCGCGGACATCGCGGCAGACGACATCGACAAAATCGGGATAGTCGACGGAATCGGTAGAGTACGTCCCGTGGTCAAGAGTTTCGTGCTCGGATTCCGCGAGGTGTTGCAGAACAGCTTCCCGCAGGTGGTACGCTCCGTGGTCGGCGCCAAGGCTGATTTTCATTTGGAGGAAAAAGTTGTTTTCAGGTTGTGGAGAATACCAGGAACCGCTTCGGCGAGGCTGTCGCGGGTTTCCAGGTAGAGGCCGAGGGAAGCGCCAAAGGGGTCGGGCACTTCCGTGGAGGCACCTTCCGGAACCCATTCCCGAAAAAGATGCATTGGGTGATTCCAGTCGGGATAAAGGAGCCGCACTGCTTCGAGGTGGCGACAAGTCATGACAAGGAGAAGGTCCGTGATATCCATGAGTTCCCCGGAAAGGGGCCGACTGCGGTGATCTGATAAGTCGAGCCCGACTTTTTGCAGCGCGATCACGGCATGACGGGAGGGAGGATCCCCGGGGAAGGCGGATACTCCAGCGGAGTAAACCTTGGTTTGCGAGAGTGGCTTTTCCTCCGCTTCGAGGGCATGACGAAGGAGTCGCTCGGCCATCGGGCTGCGGCAGATGTTGCCGGAGCATACGACGGTGATGACCTGCTGTTGATCTTCCATGAGCCAAAGGTTGAACGAAGGCGCGGTGGCGAGCCTTGTCAAGCGCCTGCCCGGCAGGCTCAGGAGGTCCCGCGCTCGTCCTCGTCCGCAAAGGACTCCTGGGCGGAGCTTTGGGACTCCGGGGTGCGCTCATGGTCTTCTTCGAAAGGATCTTCGTCCCGGGCGAGGTTGCCGGTGGGAATGGCGGCCATGGAGTCGCCGACGATGCGCGTCACCTTGATATGGATGGGATCGATTGGGGCCATTCCGAATTGTTCGGAGACAGTGGACCGAATCCGCTGCTTGATCTGGTTTTCGACCTCGCGAAGGGGGTGGCTGGCGCGCAGGTGCAAAGCCACCCGTACGCCGATGCCGCGCCGGTGGCGGAAGTGGCGGCAGCTTGCCCGCTCGACACCTTCAACGCTGTTAACAGCGTTGCGCATGACGGTGCGCAGGGTCTTGGGGGCGACCTCAATGGCCCCGTCCCGAGACTCGAAGGCGGGGATGCAACTCCGCCAGCGCCTTAAAAAGACAAGGACAAGAAGAAGAAGGAGAAGGAGGGCGGCGCCAACCGCTCCATAGAGGTAGGGAGGCGTGGTCAGGTAATGGAGGGAGGCGGGCACGACAGGAAAGGAAAGGAGTTACTCGTTGGATGGCGGGGCCTCGCGGTGTACCCCGTCGACGATGACATCGACCCGGGCCACTTCCTTGTTGGTCATGTTTTCGACCTGTTCGCGAACGGCCACCTGGACGTTCTGGGCTACTTTGGCCAGCTGCACACCGAAGGTAAGAATCAACTTCACATTGACGCGATAGGCTCCTTCCCCGGTTTCGGAGATCGTCACGGCGGAGCCGCTTTCGCGGCGGGAGCCGAACAGCCCGGCGAGATCGTCCTTAATGCCGCCACTGGCAAGACCGGCCACGCCGGTTACTTCCCTTGCAGCCATGGCGACGATATTGGCGACGACTTCGTTGTTGATGCTGATACTGCCAAAGCCGGAGTCTTCGGCGAGGGTTTCGAGCTGATCGGACGGTTCCTGAGAATAAGGTTGTTCAGCCATAGCGGAAGAGAAGTGAATTTTGTATTACTGATGGGCGGGCGGTTCGAAAAGACTTTTTGGTGTCCGCTGGAGAAATTCTTCGATGAAGCGGGTGGTGAAGCGGCCCCGCACGAATTCGGGATCGTTGATGATGGAGCGGGTGAAGGAGATATTGGTAAAAATACCGCGGATGAGGTATTCGCGCAGGGCGCGGTCCATACGGGCGATGGCGATCTCCCTGTTCGTCCCCACGCTAATAACCTTCGCGATCATACTGTCGTAAAATTTGGGCACGGTGTACCCCCCATACACATGGCTGTCGACGCGGATACCATGTCCGCCAGGAGGAAAGTAGAGGCTGATCTCCCCTGGCGAGGGAGCGAAATTCATGCCCGGATTTTCCGCGCAGACGCGGCATTCGATGGCGTGTTTGCGGATCTCCACCTCATCCTGTCTTAAGGAAAGGGGGGCGCCGTCGGCGATGCGGAATTGTTCCTTGATCAAGTCGATGCCGGTGACTTCCTCGGTGACGGGATGCTCCACCTGAATCCGCGTGTTCATTTCGATGAAAAAGAAATTCCGGTGGCGATCGACGAGAAACTCAACCGTCCCGGCATTGCGGTACTGGCAGGCTTCGGCGGCCTTTATGGCGGCCCGACCCATTTCCTCGCGCAATTCCGGGGTCATGAAGGGCGAAGGCGATTCTTCGATGACCTTCTGGTGCCGGCGCTGGATAGAACAGTCGCGTTCGCCGAGATGGATGATTCTGCCTTCCTCGTCGGCGAGGACCTGGAATTCGATGTGTCGCGGTTCCTCGATAAATTTCTCGATATAGACGCTGGCGTTGCCAAAGGCTTTCTCGGCCTCGGCGGCAGCGGCCGCGAATTCCTTTTGCAGGGACATCGGATTATGGGCTAAACGCATGCCGCGACCCCCGCCGCCGGCGACGGCTTTCACGATGACGGGAAAACCGATTTCCTCGGCGATCCGATTGGCTTCCTGCGGATCGGCGACTGCTCCCTTGCTCCCCGGAACGGTGGGAACGCCCACCGCGCGCACCGTCTCGCGGGCGGTGGCTTTATCGCCCATACGCCGGATGCTTTCGGAGCGCGGGCCGATAAACTTGATCCGGCATTCCTCGCATTGCTCGGCGAAGGCAGGATCCTCGGAAAGAAATCCATAGCCCGGGTGGATGGCGTCCACATCCGCGATCTCCGCTGCGGCGATAATGCGCTCGGCGCGGAGGTAGGATTCCGAACTGGGCGCCGGGCCGATGCAGATGGCGGCATCGGCAAGCTGGACATGGAGCGACTGTTCATCGGCTTCGGAGTAGACGGCAATGGTTTCGATGCCGAGTTCCCGGCAGGCGCGGATGATGCGCAGGGCAATTTCGCCTCGGTTGGCGATCAGGATCTTTTTAAACATGCTAAAATCCGCGGAACTTAGCGGAGGCGGAAGAGCGGCTGGCCGTACTCGACGTTATCGCCGTTTTGGGCTAGAATCTCGGTTATCGTCCCTTTCTGTTCGGCCTTAATCTCGTTCATTACTTTCATTGCTTCGAGGATACAGACGACGGTGTCTTCGGTGACCACGTCGCCCATCTTCACAAACGGGGGACTTTCCGGGGAGGGCGCAGCGTAAAAGGTCCCCACCATGGGGGACGTGACGAGCGTGCCCTCGTCGGCAGGCCCGGTTTCAACGGGGGGGCTGGTTTCGGTCGCGGGAACGGCTGGGGGGGGAGCGGGGTCAACTGCCGTGGGCGGCGCAGTGGGCTGGCGGTGCAGGGATAGCTTGAGGTCCCCCTCCTCAAGATGGAACTCCGTCAATTCCGCGCGTTTCATGATGTCCGCGATTTGCCTGATCTTCTTAATATCCAAAACGTTTTTCCTCCTTTATTTCCATGAATTTGAAGAATTGTGGAGAGAGAGCGAGCTGGTCGGCAATGGAAAAGCGAGGCGGTCCGTCATGCTCCTTCAAGGCTGGAAAATGCGACTCCGCAGCCATTGCAGGGGTTCCAGCTGCAGGCTCCACCTGGGGTCGCGGAGCGGACCGGTGACTTCAAAGGCGATGCGGTTACTGACGGGGGCGAGGAGGCGCTGTACCAAGCCTTCGAAAAGAAGGGCCGAACCGGACAGGGCGAGGGTGCGCGAGGCAAGGTCGGCATCGCCGTCGATGCGAAGGTGTAGAACGGGGCCGCTGATGACAAAGTGGTCGAAATGAAGGAATGGGTCCTGCCAGCGCCAATCGACGGAGGCGGTCTCGAGGTCGAGGCTGCTGAAACCGAGACCGAGATCCTGCAGCAAGGCGGAGAAGCCGCCGAAGAGATGGACGCTGCCGAGGCGGGCCTCGCGGATGTGCAGCCAGCCTTGACCGCTCCCCACATCGCTGTCGGGTAGCTCAAGGCGAAAGCCGGTGTCGAGGCGTCCGCCGCTTCCTTCTTTTAGCAAGGAGTCTGCCGCGAGGTTCCAATCGGGAAAGAGATTGTCCAGTTGGTCGAGAGTGTCTCCGAGGTCGGCGTCCAGCAACTGCAGGTC
Source organism: uncultured Puniceicoccaceae bacterium (assembly GCA_964345345.1). Classification (GTDB taxonomy): domain Bacteria; phylum Verrucomicrobiota; class Verrucomicrobiia; order Opitutales; family Oceanipulchritudinaceae; genus Oceanipulchritudo. Next base: position 37,863 of record CAYFRH010000002.1, read on the forward strand.
CAACCGGCGCGGTCGCAAGGTTCCGGAATCCGCCTTTCGCGTGAAGGCGAGATCGCCCGTGAGAACGCCCTCGGAAAAGCGCGCGGAGAGGTTTTCAAAAAGAATTCGTGAGCCCTCGACGCGGGCCTTGAAGGTGGTATGAGAGAAGGAAAGGTCGGCAATTTGAAAGGAACCGCGGGGCGCGTCGACTCGGAGGCGCAGCTTTGGGCCGGGTTTTTCCTTCCGCTGCCCGTTTTTGGACGGATGCCACAACCAGCCTTCCATCTCCAGTAGCGGAGGCTGCGTAAAGCGGCAGACGGAAAGGGCGGAAATCCCGCTGAGGCGGATGGCCCGCGGGAAAGCGACGTTGCTGCGGAGCCGGATCCGCATGGGTCGAAGTCGGTCGGACGGATTATGGATGCGCCACGCCAGAGCACCGGTGATCTTGCCATCGGAAAATGTTGCTTCGAGGTAATGAAGGAAGGTCCAATTCTCGTTGCTGCGAATCTCGAGCTGCAAATCCGGAACGGGGACGTTGTTGTAGCGTGCTTCCTCCGCCTTGACATCGACGCTGGAACGGATGGATCGGGACTTGCGGGCATTTCCCCAGACCATGACCCGGGCGTCCGCAGGGCGCGTCGGGCGGATGGAGGTAAAAATATCCTGCCACCACTTTCCGAGGATCGGGTCGAGGCTGGCTGGAAGAAGGCGGCCTTTCGCTTTCAGAACAAAGCGGGAATCCCGCAGGTTGTGCTGGTAGGAACCGGAGGCCGTTTCGCCGGAGGGACGGGACATCCGGACGGAGGGCAGGCGCAGGTTGTCAGTGGACAGGTCGAGGCGCGCTGTGAAATCGGTGCGGGCAAAAGAGGGGGAACGCAGGCCATCGATCCGGCAGCCTCCCTGAAGACGGGGGGCGGAAGGAAAGAAGGAGCCGGAAAAGGAGAGGCCATCGGCGGTGCCTTGATGGAGGAACTCCGGCAGGAAAGGAAGTCCGAGAAGGTAGCGGGGCCGGTCCCCGGATACCTCAAACCGCAGGGCCAGCTTTTGGGGAAGGAGGAAGTCGGTCAGGGGTCCACTCCCGTAAAGTGCCCTGGCGAGGTCTTCCAGGTCGGGTCGCCATGAGGTGGCAAGGAATAGGCCGTGTCCGCTTCCGCGGAGGCGAAGGAAAGGCGCTTTGTCGGCGAGGTTCCATTCCATCCCGACGGCAAGGGACCTCTCCTTTTCCTCTCCCGTCTCCGTGCCGACCCACTGCGAGTGAATCCGCTCCGGTCCCGAGACGTTCTCGGAAAGGGAAGTGGCCGGCCCTTCGCTGGAAACCTGGAAACGGGCGGTGCGGGGAAGGGGAAGAAAGTTCGCCCACCCCGGCAAAGAGAGGGTCAAATCGGCCTCTCCCCGGGCCCGGAGATCGGTGAGGGTGATTTCTTCCTCCTTTATCCGGACGCGGCCCTGCAAATCCATCTCGCGCAGGCGGCCGCCGGGAACAGGAAGGGAACGCAGGAAGGAGCGGATGGCAAAGGATTGCCCGCCTTCCACGGGCGAATCCCATTTGACCCGGAGGAGGGCGGTATCCTCAAGGGGTAGTTGGTAAATTGATTGCCAGAAAGTCCCGACTATACGGGGCAGGCTTTCGGAGAACGTCTCCGGACTTTCCCCGCGACTCTTTGGGAGTTTTCCTTCCCCGTCGAGAGAGAGGACCAGCTCGTCCACCTCCGCATACAGGTTTTCCACGCGCAGTTTTCCGCCTCCGGAGAAACCGAGGCGGGCATGATGGAGGCGGAGCGGTTCCTCCGCGACTCCCGAGGGAGAGAGGGCGGGTGGGGGAAACAAGCGCCCGTCAAAGAAGGTAAGGGAACGCAGGGCCGGGCTTCCAGGGAGGAGAAACCGCGGCAGGGAAAAGTCGAGATGGAAGGCCGCCGCTTCGAAAACCGCATCGTCGCTTCCCCGCTGCTGGACTTTCAGATCCTTGAAGAGGAGACCGCCGCGGAGGTCGACCTGGGCGGCGGACCAGGAGAGCTGAAAATCCTCCGGGGCGACCTGCTGCACGGCGGCCCGCAGGACCTCCTCGGGAAGAGGAACGACGCGTTGCAACTGGTTGAGGACAGTCAATCCCACCTGCAGGCAGGCAAGGGCCGCGAGGAGCAGGTTCAGGCTTTGGCAGCCCCCGCGGGCACACTGCCGCAGCAATCCTGTCATGGAGCTGGTGAAGGACATTGCGGGCTTCTCAGCCGTTCTCGACCGGTGCCTCGGGCTCCCCGGTCTCCGGTGCTTCGGGCTCCCCGGTCTCCGGCGGGGAGGGCGGTTCCTTCGGAAACGCGGCCAACACGGGGGAAAGGGCGCGGAAGATGGCCGGGGGAAGCAAGCCGACCTCGCCGGTGCCGGGATCGGCAATGTACTGCCGGCCACCGCCGACCGGTTCGGTCAGAAGAAAGGAGACCGGTTCCGGCGCATCCTCCGCAGATCCATTGGCAAGGTGCAGAACGAGTCGATACTTCCATTCGAGTCGGCGGTCTTCGTCGAGTTGGAGCGGCTTGGAAAAGGAGAGCGGAACATGCCTTTCCACTGTCAGGTCCCGAGTCCATTCCCGGATTTTGCCGCGCAGGGAGTCCTCTTCCGAAGTTTTCTTGAGAAGGTCCAGACCGGCGGCCATGTGGATCATCTCGACCCTCTGGACGGATTTTCCGGAGGAAGGGGTCCAGAAGGTTCGGTCGCGATAATAATACGGATCCAGCGGAAAGCTTGCCAAGACCTGCGGCCGGACCAGGAAGACCGAACCGGTGGTGTTGGTGGTCGCGTACAGAAGGGTCTCCTCCGGATGAACTCCACCCACGAGAAGGGTGACATCTGCCTTTTCCGGCTGCCGAAGGAGAATGCGACGTTGCGGATCCTCGAGTCCGAAGCGGCGGAGATCGTCTTCGGAAGGGGCGTCGGTGACGAAGCGGGAGGCTTCCGCGCGTCCCAGCAAAGTGTTGATTTCCGCTACAATCTGCTCTTCCGCCGGCAATGTTCGCAGATTGCCCTCCTCCGTCGTGTACAAGACCTGCCAGTCGCCGCTCTCCAGTTTTTGCAAGGTGAGGGACCGCTCGTTCATCCGCACTTCAAGGCTGTTCCACTGGTCCTGCAGGGAGAGAAGGAACCTCTTTTCGCGCAATTCCTCCTGTGCCCGCCGAAGCCTTTCGACAAGGGACTCCGGGATCGCGAAAGCGGCCGGGTAACTCTCCCGGGAGGCGAAAAAGCGTCCATCCTCCTCGTCGGTTCCGGAAAGGACCAAAGTTTCGCGCCGGTTCAACCCTTCAAGCGTGAGACGAAGAGTCCCTCCGGAGAAGCCGACGGGAAGCTCCTTCGGATCGAGCAACTCACCGGTTTCGAGGCTCTGCCACTGGTCGAGCAGGGTGCGCACGCGTTCGTCGTCTGCCTCCGTTTCCATCGGGGAGACAAATTTCCATCCCTCCTCATCCCGGACGAGGCGGATCCGCACGTTTCCCGTTACCTGATCCTGAATCTGGAGCGCTTTTGTCTCCTCGAAGGAGAGCGAAAAGACGCGCGGATCATAGAAGGCATTGGGGTCACGGCGCAGGGCATCGAGAAGATCCCGGGGGACCACCTGCACCTTGCTCTTATCGTGCGAGAGGACATACAACCGGGCTCCAATCTCTGTGGGGTCCCCGAGGCGAAGAACCTTTTCCTCTCCTCCGCCGCGGAGGCGCAGGGTCAGGGCTGGGTCGCCCAATCCGTAAGCGGAAAGATCGCGGCCCGCTTCCTCGAGGGAGGCGACCGAAAAGCGGGATTCCCAGCGCAGGCGCTTGAGCTGGAAAAGCAACTGCTCGACGGCATACCGGTTGGCGGGCCAGCGTAACGGCTCCACGACTTCCCAATCCGCTTCATTCCTGCGCAGCTCCCAATCATTCTTCAAGGCATTGCTCTCGACGGTGAAATGGTCGATGCGCGCGGAAAATGAAGGGGAAAGGACAAGGCGGGCTTCGTCCCCGAGCTGGTCGCGGGTGCTGCCGGCTTTGTTAAGGTAAAGAAGGTAGCCGAAAAGCGCCAGGTTCAGGGCGATAAGAAGGAAAGTGAGCTTGAAACGCATGAAAAAAGGTCAGGTCCGTCGAAGGAGAAAGACGAAGAAACCGAGCAGGGCGACCGTGCCCGGCACAATGAGAAAAAGCAGGCCGATCCTTTCCAGCTCTCTGCGGCTGGCGGTAAGGCGGTAGGTTTCCACCGGACGCGGGGGAATGGCGAGGGTGCGGTCCCGCTCGAGGAGCCAGTTCAGGCTGTTGAAAAACAGGGCCTTGTTTCCGAGCGAACTGACCTGTCGGTTCGAGAAGATGCGGGGGCTGCCAATGACGACGACCCGTCCGCCCGGAACCTTGATCCCGAGCCGGGTCGAGGCCCCCCTGGCGGCGGCGGCGGCAATGCTGACGGGACCGGCGAGATCCACGTCCGGATCGAAGGCCGTTGCTGTTCCGGGGGTGTCCACAGGGGCACTCCAGCTTTCCCCCGATGTGGCAAACAGGGCACTGACGGAAAGCCGTTCATCGGGCGGCTGCGGTTCCACCGGAAGGACCGGCCGGGCCGCCTCCGCACGAAGAAAGGTTTGCTTTTCGATCAGTGGAGTCATGACCGGATGCTCGGCGAAATTCCGGAAAAGAAGGCCGCCGCTGGACTCGCGGAAACGAGGATCGGGTTCGACGACGCGGTGATTTGGCAGGTACATGCCCCATTCCGCAAAGAGAGAACGCATCCCTGTTTCCACTCCGGGGCGAAGCCAGAGCAGAAGTCGTCCTTCTCTCCGCAGGAGCCAGCGCCGCATCTTTTCCACCTCCTCGATGGTGAGAGGGCCCTTCGGATCGGCAACGAGGAGGGCTGTGGCGTCTTCCGGAACTTCCGGAACCTTCGTCAGGTCGAGCTGGCGAAGAGTATAGTTGCGTTCCCGGAGACGGCTTGTCAGCTCGGAAAGACCCTCCTGCGGATGGCTGTCGGAAGGATCCATTTCATCGTGGCCGCGCAGGAAATAGAGGGTCGAGGTCACTTCCTGGGTGACTTCCATGATAGCGGAGGTAAGGGCCGCTTCCCCTGTGTAGGCGACGGGCTCCATGTCCTCGAAGCGGATGAGATCGTCGCCTTCGAGCAGACGTCGGCGCTCCCCGGAGAGAATGAGAACGGAATTGACCTGCTCCAGCCCGTAACTGCGGGAGAGTTCATCGGCGCGTGCGAGGTCCTTGTAAATATCGACGGTTTCCACGCGCAAGCGCGCCTTCCCGCCGTCGCTGCGACTGTTGTACTGGTACTCGTCGAGGAGTTGTTCGACGTAGCGGAAGAGCAGGCGCTCCTCCTGCCGGGGAGAACGCGGGGGAATGGTGACGATAATCCGAACTTCCTGATCGAGGTCCCGCAGGTAGGCAAGGGTTTCCGGCGAGAGGCTGTAACGTCCGTCCTGGGTAAGGTCGTATCGTTGATAATGCTGGACGGACAGGAAGTTCAGCCCGCCAATAAAGAGCAGGATCAGGACAATCCGCAGCCAGCGGTGCAGCCGGAGCAGGCGGTTAGCGACTTGAAAGGATTCCCAGCGGGTCATGCGGAGCGTTCAGCGTTTCGATTCCAGAACGAGGGTGGCGGTGCCGAGGACAGCCACGCTTCCGGAGAGGTAGTACGCAAAGGGCCGCGTATCGAGACGGCCTTCGCTGAAATCCTCGAAGTGGCCGAAAACCTGCACATAGGCGAGAAAATCCTGTGGCAGAAAGGGAAATTGCCCCGTATCCTGTTGCAGAAAGCGCAGGGCGGCAAAGCCCATAATGAGCATAAAGAGGATGCTGAAGGAAAGCATTCCGGCGACGAGCTGGCTGCGGGTCAGGCTACTACTGAAAATGCCCACGGCCACAAAAAGAGTCCCTGACAACGCCACGAAAATGTATCCGCCGAGAAGGGCACCGGCAGCGAAGAGCTTTTCCGTGAAGGCCGGCTGGTCGAGAACGGAGGCGGTCAGGAAAGGATAGGCAAGGGAGAGCAGCCAAACGAGGAGGTAAAAGACGTAGGCACCGAAAAATTTCGCCAGGACGACCTGGTAGGGATGAACGGGGGCAGTCAGCAGCGTCTCGATCGTCCCCAGGCGGCGTTCCTCCGCGAAGCTACGCATGGTCAGCATCGGCACAATGAGGAGGACGGGAACCCAGAAGAGGCTGAAGAAAAGGGTTGCCGGCATTTGTTCCTGAGCCTCCGCGCTCACGGTCAGGAGGGTGAGGAAGAAGAAAAACCCCAGCAGGAGGAGGGCGAGGACCATGGCGAGGTAGGTGCTGGGGGAATGGAAAAGGTTTTTCAATTCCTGCCGGGTCAACTGGTAAATTCCCCTCATTGGATGCCTTCCTCCTTTCGGGCAAGGTCCCAGCTTCGGCGGGTGGCGGTGAGGAAAATTTCCTCGAGACTCGGGCTGAGGCGGCGAAAGGCCCGAACGCGGAGAATCCCCCCGGCGAGGAGGGCCTCGAGGACATCCTCACTCCGGCGCCCGTTGTTCCGGTGACGCAAATCCACGCGAAAAGCGGAATTCTCCTGCAGTTCCTCGACGGAGCTTTCCCAGCCGGGGCCGAGTTCGTGCAGGCGTTGATCCAGTCTGGCGCGTTCGGCGATGATCTCGCAACGGAACCGGGTGCCCGGAATAAACTCCTCGCGAAGTTCATCCGCCGTACCGGAAGCGACCAGTGCCCCGGCGTTGAGGATAAGGACCCGGTCGCAGGAAATTTCGACCTCGGCGAGAATATGGCTGGAAAAAATGACGGTGGTCTTGCCGCGAAGTTGATCGAGAAGGGAGCGGATGGCGAGAACCTGGTGCGGATCGAGTCCGATGGTAGGTTCATCGAGAATGGTCACGGGAGGGCATCCGAGGATGGCATCGGCGATGCCCACCCGTTGGCGGAAGCCCTTGGAGAGCGTGCCGATGATCCGGCGGCGGGTCTTGCGATGCAACTCGCAGACTTCCAGGGCTTTTTCCACTTCCCCGCGGCGTTTTCGCCGCGGAATTCCTTTGATACGGGCACGGAAACGAAGGTATTCCTGCACCCGCATGTCCTCCGGCAGGGGATTGTTCTCCGGCATATAGCCGATGAGTCGGCGGACCTCATTTGAACTCGTGGCGACCGGAAGTCCGCAGACGGAGGCATATCCGGAATTCGCCCGTAGAATCCCTGTCAGGATTCGCAAGGTCGTGCTTTTCCCGGCCCCGTTCGGTCCGAGAAACCCCACGATTTCCCCTTGTGGAATCGTGAATGATAGGTCGGTGACGGCAGTGTGATTGCCAAACCTTTTGTTGAGATGGCGGGCTTCAATGCTGATGGCCGGCGGATCCATGGTCGAAAATTGAGACGGCGGGAAAGAACCTCACGTTCGGAAGTTGGGAAGGCCCCAAAGGAAAAGCAAGCGTGCAGGCCGGGACCATGGAAAGGAGCCCGCGGAAACTCATGTCTGGTTCGATCAGGGAACGACTTCGCCGGCTCCAACAATGACGACTTTCATGTCATTCCGCATGAGCGAGGGAGCGGGCCTCAGGCTTCCTCGCCCTCGATTTCGACGATGCGGTTGAGGCCGATGAGCTTATCGTCATTCCCTAAATTGATCAGGCGCACACCCTGGGTGGTCCGACCGATGATCCGGACCTCCTTGACGCGGGTGCGCACGGCCTGGCCGTTATTGGTGAGGAGCATGATTTCATCGTCTTCGCTGACGCTGAGGGCGCCGGCCACCCCGGAGGTCTTCATGGCGATGATCCCGCTGCCACCGCGCTTCTGCTGGCGGTACTGGTCGAAGGCGGTACGTTTGCCCTGGCCGTTCTGGCCCGCGATGAGGAGGGTCTCGTTCTCTTTCACGACCTCGATGGTGACGACGTAATCGTCCGCGCCCTTGAGGGTGATTCCGCGGACCCCGCGCGTGGCGCGGCCCTGGTCGCGAAGGTCGGTTTCATGGAAGCGGATGGACATGCCCTTGCGGGTGATCATGCAGAGATCGTCGTCCCCGTTGGTCAGCTTCGTGCCGACGAGGGCGTCCCCCTCGTCGATGTTGATGCCGATGATGCCTCCCTTGCGGGCGTTGCGGTATTCGGCGAGATTGGATTTTTTTACGATGCCTTTCCGCGTCGCCATAACGAGGTGGTAGGTCTCGTCGAATTCCTTGATGGGGATCATGGAGGCGATGAACTCGTCCTTCTGCAGCTGCAGGACATTGGCGATGCTGCGTCCTTTGGAGACGCGGGTGCCCTCGGGGATGTCGAAGACTTTCTCCACGTAGACCCGCCCCCTGTTCGTAAAGAAGAGCATGGTGTCATGTGTGCTCGCCGTGAAAAGCCGCTCGACGAAATCCTCGTCGTGGGCACCGGCGCCGATGACGCCCTTGCCGCCTCGTTTCTGCGCGCGGAAGCTGCTCACGGGCGTGCGTTTGATAAAGCCCTTGTGCGAAAGGATGACGCAGCAACCTTCGTTCACGATCAGATCCTCCATCCGGAATTCTCCTTCGGCGGGGAGGAGCTGGGTGCGCCGCGGGGTGGCGTACTTTTCCTTCAGCTCAAGCAGTTCGTCTTTGATGACGGACAGGAGCCGGGCCTCGTTGGCGAGAATCTCCCGCAGTTCCTCGATCAGCTTGAGAAGCTCAAGGTATTCCGCCTCGATTTTTTCCCGCTCCAGCCCGGTCAGCTGGTAGAGGCGCATGTCGAGGATGGCGTCGGTCTGCTTCACGGAAAGCGGGTACTTCTCCATGAGGCGGGTTTTGGCTTCGTCCCGGTTGCGGGAGGCGCGGATGATGCGGACGAAATCGTCAAGATTGTCGAGGGCGATCTTGAGCCCCTCCAGGATGTGGGCGCGGGCCTCCGCTTTGGCTTTGCGGAATTCGGAACGCCGCCGGATGACCTCGCGGCGGTGCTCGAGGTAGACCTCAAGCAGTTCCTTGATATTCATTTCCTTGGGCCGACGGTCGACAAGGGCGAGGAGAATGACCCCGAAGGAGGATTCCAGCGGAGTGTGCTTGAAAAGTTTGTTGACGACCACCCGCGGGGCTTCCCCCCGCTTGAGCTCAATGACGATGCGGGTGTTTTCATCCGACTCGTCGCGCAGGTCGCTGATCCCTTCGACCACCTTGTTGGAGACAAGGTCGGCAATGCGGGTGACTAAATTGGCTCGATTGACGGCATAGGGGATTTCGGTGATGACGAGCTGTTCTTTTCCCTGTTTGAGTTCCTCGGTATGAATGGCTCCGCGCATGCGGACAATGCCGCGCCCGGTGGACATGTATTTGCGGATGCCCTCGATTCCCATGACGGCACCACCGGTGGGAAAATCAGGTCCTTTAATGAGGTCGGCAAAATCCTCCGGTGCCATGGAAGGCTTGTCGATCAGGGCACAGCAACCGTCGATCAGCTCACCGAGATTGTGCGGCGGGATGTTGGTGGTCATGCCAACGGCAATGCCGGTGGAACCGTTCATGAGGAGGCTGGGCAAACCGGCCGGTAACACCGAGGGTTCGGTGGTGTCCTCCTTGTAGTTGGGAACGAAATCGACGGTGTTTTCGTCAATTTGGCGGATGAGGTCCTCGGCCGCGTTGGTGAGGCGACATTCGGTGTACCGGTAAGCGGCGGGCGGATCCCCGTCGATGGAGCCGAAGTTCCCCTGCGGTTCGACCATCGGAACCCGCATAACCCAGCTCTGGGCCATGCGGACAAGGGTGTCGTAGACGGAGACGTCCCCGTGCGGATGATACTTTCCCAGCACCTCCCCGACCACGGCCGCGCATTTGTCGAAACTGCGGTTATGGAAGAGGCCCTGGCGGTACATGGCGTAGAGGATCCTCCGATGGACCGGCTTGAGACCGTCCCGGGCATCCGGAAGGGCGCGACTGATGATGACCGACATCGAGTAATCGATGTAGGCCCGTTCCATCACATCGGTGATGTTCGAATGGAGAAGCTTTTCCTTTTCGTTATACATGGCGACCCGCGGTTGGGGCGATCAGACGTCCAGATTGGTGGCGTTAAGCGCGTTGTCCTCGATGAAAGACCGGCGTGCGGCGACGTCGTCGCCCATGAGTTTCGTAAACGTCTGCTCCGCCTTGGCGGCATCCTCAATTCCGACCTTGAGCAGGCGTCGGGTGTCGGGATTCATGGTCGTCTCATAGAGCTGTTTCGGATTCATTTCGCCGAGGCCCTTGTAGCGCTGGATATTGAGCCCACGCTTTCCCAGTTCGCGAATCCGGGGGAGCAGTTCGAGAATGGAATGAAGCTCCATGCGCTGTTCCTTCTGCTCGTTCCCAAGGTGTTCCACAAGGTGGTAGCGGGGCTCCTCGCCGGGGGTCCACGCCTGTACCTGGAGGCCGAGGCGCTGGTGTTCCTTGAGGATCTTGCTCATGGTGGTGGCCTCGAAAATTTCATGGATTCCGATGCGCTGATTGACAGTGCGGCCATTGTTTTCCACCTGGCGAACGATGACTTCGGCGAAGGCGTCGTCGATGCCCTCGTCGGCGATGAACTGCATGCGCTCCTCCTCGTTTTTGAGAAAGCGGAAGGTCTCGTCGTTCCCGGTGCGCGTCCGCACAAGGTATTTGGGCAGGTTTTCCCCGTCGTGCTGATCGAGGAAGGTCTCGAGGTCGCAGCCATAGCGGGTGACGCCGTTGCCGAGTTGCTCGAGTCGGGCGAGGGATTCCACGATCTGGTCGACTTTCGCGGCCGGAAACTGGTGGCTGTCGCGCAGGCGAATGAGCGTAACATCCTCCGATCCGAGTTCGAGGAGGAGGCGGTTCAATTCCTCGTCGTTGTCGATGTACTGCTCGCGCCGCTTCCGCTTGATTTTATAGAGCGGGGGTTGGGCGATGTAGACGTAGCCCTCCTCAATGAGGCCGCGCATCTGGCGGTAAAGGAAGGTGAGCAGAAGAGTGGCGATGTGGGCGCCGTCGACATCGGCGTCGCACATGATGATGATGCGATGGTACCGGGCCTTGGCCGCATCAAAGGCGCCGTCCCCCTCGTGATCGCCGATTCCGGTGCCCATGGCGGTAATGATGGTTCGGATCTCCGCGTTGTTGAGCACCTTGTCGATACGGGCTTTCTCGACGTTGATGAGCTTCCCGCGAATGGGCAGAATGGCCTGATAGCGGCGATCGCGGCCCTGTTTGGCGGAACCGCCGGCGGAATCGCCCTCGACGATGAAGATTTCGCAGACTTCCGGATCCTTTTCCGAACAGTCGGCAAGTTTGCCGGGCAGGCCGCCCGCGGACATGACGCTTTTGCGGACGGTTTCCCGGGCTTTCCGGGCGGCATCGCGGGCGCGGGCGGCGTTCAGGGCCTTGTCAATGATCCGCTTGGCGAGGGCGGGTGTCGTTTCAAAAGCATAGCGCAGCTTTTCCCCGACGATTTTCTGCACAATGCCATCGACTTCGCCGTTGGAGAGCTTGGTTTTCGTCTGTCCTTCAAAGCGCGGTTCGGGGACTTTTACGGAAATCACGGCTGTGAGGCCTTCGCGGACGTCGTCCCCGGAAATGGCCGGATCCTTGTCCTTCACCAGGTGGTTCTGCTTGGCGTAGGTGTTGATGACCCGGGTGAGGGCGGTGCGGAAGCCGCTGAGGTGGGTTCCGCCCTCCACGTTGTGAATGGAATTGGCGTACGCGTAAATCTGGTCGTTGTAGCTGTCGCTGTACTGCAAGGCGATATCGACGACGATGTTGGCTTTGTCCTCGGTATCTTCGCTGGCCGGTGCTTCCCCGGAGAGGGAAATCGGCTTCTCATGGACGACGCTTTTACCCTGGTTGAGGAAGGCCACATATTCAGCGATGCCGTCGCGGAAGAGAAAGGATTCCCTGCGGCCGGACCGCTGGTCCTCCAGTTCGATGCTGATCCCTGGATTAAGGAAAGCCAGCTCCCGCAGCCGCTTGGCGAGGAGGTCATACTTGAATTCCCGTGTGGTCAGGAAAATATCCGGATCCGGAAACCAGCTGATTTTCGTGCCGGTCTTTTTCGTCTTCCCGATGATGCTCATCTTTTGCGCCGTCTTGCCGCGGCTGAAGCCCATATGATGGACCTGGCCGTCGCGACTGACCTCGACCTCAAACCATTCCGCGACGGCGTTTACGCATTTGGCCCCCACGCCGTGAAGGCCTCCGGAGACCTGGTAGGCGCCTTTGCCGAACTTCCCGCCCGCATGTAGGTTGGTCATGACCAATTCAAGGGCGGGCATTTTGTGCTTCTGGTGAAGGTCGACGGGGATGCCGCGCCCGTCGTCTTCCACGGAAATCGATCCTTCCGAATGGAGGGTCACTTTTACGGTGGAGCAGTGGCCGGCGAGGGCTTCGTCAATGGAATTATCAACGATCTCGAAAACGCAGTGGTGCAGTCCCCGTTCATTGGTGTCGCCAATGTACATGTCGGGCCGCTTGCGGACCCCGTCCAACCCTTCCAGTTTTTCAATTTTCGAGGCGTCGTAGATTTCGGGCGGTTTAGGTTCGTTAGCCATTCTGGAACAATAATTTGGAAATAAGAAAACCCGGTTCTGAACGAGGACCGGAACCGGGCCCGTGAAAAAGAAAAGAAGACCAGAAAAAGAGGGGGCGCGGCAAGCGAAAATATGATTTCCGGCAGGGGAGGAAAACCGGTGTGGAGCGCGAAGATTCCGACTCCCGGGAAGGGCGTTCTTTTGCGGTGGGTGCGCGTTCAGAGGCCGAGGAAATTGCGCAGAAGCTGGCGTCCGTGCTCGGTGGCGAGGGACTCGGGGTGGAACTGGACACCGTAAATAGGTTTGTCGCGATGGCGCAGGCCCATGATTTCTCCCTGGTCCGTTTCGGCGGTGATTTCGAGGCATTCGGGAAAGTCGGCCCGGTCGACGAGAAGGGAATGGTAGCGCGTAGCGGCAAAGGGGCTGGGAAGGCCGTCGAAAACGTCGCTGCTCCTGTGATGAATAGGCGAGGTCTTGCCGTGCATGAGACGACCCGCGCGGACGATGCGCCCGCCGAAATACTGGCCGACGCACTGGTGCCCGAGGCAGACTCCGAATAGGGGAATGCCGCTGTTGGCGAAGGCGGCGACGAGGTCGAGACTGACCCCGGCCTCGTTTGGGCTGCAGGGTCCGGGCGAGAGCAGAACGCGCTCCGGATGGAGGCCGAGGGCGGCTTCCGGGGTGAGTTCATCATTCCGGTACACCTGTTGTTTCACCTCCATTTCCCCAAGGTACTGGACGAGGTTATAGGTGAAGGAATCAAAGTTATCGATTACGAGAAGCATGACGAACAAGTAAACCTCAAGCTTTCACGGAGAAGGGCTGTTGGGCAAATCCGGAATCGGTGGTGGGTGGAAAAAGGCCCGGCCGGAAAAGATCCGGCCGGGCCCTGCCTGAGAAAAAAGAGAAGAAAAGGCTTACTCTTCTGTGCCTTCGGATGGTTTTTGCGCGTTGTCGCCATTGCCGCCCTCGTCTTCACGATCGCGACGACGGGGTGCCCGGCGGCGTCGTGGCGGGCGACTGGAACGGTCTCCACGATCCCCGCGCTGACGGCGGTCTCCACGGTCCCCGCGATCCCCACGTTCACGGCGGTCCCCTCCGCGACCTCCGCCGTCGTCAGGTTCCGACTTGGCCTTTTCTCTGGCGGCATCGACTTTTTCGCTGATTTCGTCACCTTCGCCATCGCGGTCGGCCAGCGCGGCGACGCGGCTCAGGCGGACGCGGCCCTTGTCGTCGATACCGATACATTTGACCCACATGGAGTCCCCCATGCTGCAGACGTCCTCGACGCGATTGATGCGGAAGTCAGCCAGCTCCGAAACGTGGACGAGGCCTTCCTTGCCGGGAATGCACTCCACGAAAACACCGAATTCTTTCACTCCGCGAACGGTGCCATGGTAGAGCTTGCCCTCCTCGATTTCGGCGGTGAGCATCTCGATCTCCTCGACGGCGCGGGCCATCGCGGGTCCGCTGGTGGCGTAAATATCGATGCGACCGGAGTTGTCTTCGTTAATGTCCACTTCCGCGCCGGAGACTTCGCAGATGCGGCGGATCGTTTTGCCGCCCGGGCCGATGATCGCCCCGATTTTGTCCGGGTCGATCTGGACGGACTGGATGCGCGGGGCATACGGGCTCAGTTCCTCGCGCGGCTTGTCGATGACTCCGCTCATAATCTCAAGGATCTTCATGCGGAGTTCGCGGTTGCGCTCGATGGCTTCGGCGGCGATCTCGTAGGGAAGCCCCGGGATTTTCAGGTCGAGTTGAAAACCGGTGATGCCGTTGCGGGTGCCACAAATCTTGAAGTCCATGTCCCCGAAGTGGTCCTCCGCCCCGATGATGTCGGAGAGAACGACATGACTGGCGAGCTTCTGGTTCTCGTCGAATCGGGTCACGAGTCCGCAGGAAATTCCCGCCACCATGTCGGAGATGGGGACCCCCGCGTCCATGAGGGAAAGACAGCCGCCGCAGACCGAAGCCATGGAGGTCGAACCGTTCGATTCCATGATTTCAGAGACGAGCCGGACCGTGTAGGGAAATTCGTCCTCGGCAGGGAGAATGGGCAGAAGAGACCTTTCCGCGAGGGCGCCGTGCCCGATCTCGCGTCTTCCCGGACCCATGATCCGACCGGTTTCCCCCACGGAATAATTCGGAAAATTGTAGTGGAGGAGGAAGCTTTTCTCGCGCGGCCCACCAGTGATTCCGTCCATGCTCTGGTTGTCGCTGCGCGAGCCAAGGGTCGTAAAGACAAGGCCCTGGGTTTCGCCGCGCTGGAAAAGAGCAGAGCCGTGAACGCGCGGAAGTAGGCCGATCTGGCATTCGATGTCGCGGAGGTCCTCGGGAGAACGCCCATCGGCGCGCTTGCCGGCATCGAGAATGTTTTCGCGGTAGATTTCCTCCTGAAGATCTTCGAAGGCAAGCATGAGCTGATCTTTGTCAAATTCCTCCTCCCCGTCGCGCTCGATCATTTTCTGTTTCACCTCCTCCTTCAGGACGTCCATGGCGGCTCCGCGCTCGGCCTTGGAGGGGAGAAAGACGGCCTCGGCGAGGCGTTCGCTGACGATCTCGCGGGTGAAGGCGAGGTTCTCCGGTGTTACTTTGAAGAGGTCGAAGGTTTTCTTCTCCTTGCCGGCGAGGCGGGCCAGTTCCTTCTGGGCCTCGATGATCGGCTGGATGGCTTCCTGCGCGAATTTGAGGGCGGCGAGAAAGGTTTCCTCGGGAATTTCTTCGGCCCCGCCCTCGATCATGAGCATCTCCTTTTCGTTGCCGACGTAAATGAGGTCGAGTTCGGATTCGTACTGTTCCTCGTGGGTTGGATTGATGACGAACTCGTCCTCGACGAGGCCGAGCCGGATGCAACCGATAGGACCATTCCATGGAATGTCCGAGCAAAGCAGGGCGGCCGAAGCGGCGTTGACGAGGAGAACGTCCGGTTCGTTGATAAGGTCCGCGGTTAGCAGGAGTCCCTGAACTTGGACTTCATTGAAAAAGCCCTTTGGGAAGAGCGGGCGCAGGGGTCGGTCGGTCAGACGGCAGGTCAGGATTTCCTTTTCCGAGGGCCGGCCTTCTCGTTTAAAAAATCCTCCGGGCATCCTTCCTGCGGCGGAAAATTTTTCCCGGTAATCGACGGTCAGGGGAAAAAAGTCCTGCCCTTCGCGGAGGGTCGCGGCCGCAGTGGCGGCGACGAAGACGTTGGTCTCACCTTTTCTGATGGTGACGGACCCGTTTGCTTGTTTGGCGAGGGTACCGGTCTGAAAAGTCAGGCCGTAGTCCTCGACGTGGACAACGTGTTTTTGTTCTAACATGGGGATTGTGCGTCCCCGGCAAACCGGCTTTAGGAAGTTCGCCTGCCAGGCGGGGCCGGGCAGGCGGACTTCCTACAGCGTGCGGGTCGTTCGGGGACGATGCTTTTGGATGGGATTGGGCCGGAAAGCCGGCGAAGCGGCAGCGCTGATCAGCGGCGCAGCTTCAGGCGTTCCAACAGTTGCTTGTATTTCTCCAGATCATGCCGTTTGACATAATCGAGGAGTTTCCGGCGGCGGCTGGTCATGGCGATGAGGCCGCGCCGGCTGTGGTAGTCTTTGCGATGCGTGCGCAAGTGCTGGGTGAGGTGGGCGATGCGATGCGTCAGCAGGGCGATCTGCACCTCCTCGGAACCCGTGTCGGACTCATGAGCCCGGTACTCGTTAATAACGGATGATTTATCGATGTTTGTGGATGCCATTCCAATTAGAGAAGTTCACGGCGCGAGAATGGATCGTTTGACCCATCGAAGGGCTCGCCGGAGCCAGCCCAACCGTCTGCGTCCCGTGGAAGCGGGACCGCCGCGGAAGCAGGATGCAGCGACCCGGCTTCTTGACGCGAAGGGGTGAAAACTGAATAGCCTTTGCCGGATGGCAAGGCAAAACTGGAGTTCTCGCGACGGAGATCAGCTGTGAAGGGCGCGGGCGGCTTCCACTCTTTCGGCGAGTCGGTCCCAGTTCACGACGGACCAGAAATTTTCCACGTAGTCGGCGCGGCGGTTCTGGTACTTCAGGTAGTAGGCATGTTCCCAGACATCGAGGGTGAGAAGAGGTACAATCCCCCATTGGGTCCGGTTCTGGTGCTTCTCCGCCTGCAGGACCAGCAGCCGGTCGCCGACGGGCTGGTAGCCAAGGATGCCCCATCCGCTGCCTTCGACCGTGCGTGCGGCGGCGCTGAAGTGGCTCTTGAAGGAATCGAGCGATCCGAATTCCTTTTCGAGCGTTTTGCGCAGGTTTCCTGACGGCCGGGTGGAACCGGCGGGGGCGAGGCCGTCGAAAAAGACCAGATGCAGCATGTAACCGGCACCGTGAAAGGCGAGCTTACCCTCCCAGTGCTGGACAAGGGCGTAGTCCCCGCTTTCGCGGGCGGCGGCCAGTTTTTCAAGGGCGCCGTTGAGTCCGTCGGTGTAACCCTGGAAGTGAAGGTCGTGGTGAAGGCGCGTGGTCTGGCCATCAATAGCCGGCTCAAGAGCGTCGTAATCGTAGGGCAGCTCGGGAAGCTGGTAGTTGCCGGTGGCATCGACCGGGGCGGAAAAAAGGTCGACGCCCTTGGCTTTGTCCCCGTGGCTCATGGCCGCGGCCGAGGCAGGGGCAAGGCCAGCCGCGCCGAGGGCGGCAAGGCCAAGGGAGCTTTGGCCGAGAAAACGGCGGCGGGCAAGGTTGACTTCGGAGGAGGAATCGTTGGCTGACTTCATGGTGTAGGTAGGTTGAGGTGGAAGGTAACGGATGCCGCCCGGTCAAAGAGGGCATCCGGTTTCGAAGAAAGTGGCCGGAAGGTCGAATCGCCGGGCAACTTCGCCGGCGAGGGCGCGCACGCCATAGGTTTCCGTGGCGTAGTGGCCGCAGCAATACAAATTGAGCTCGTTCTCCTGGGCGTAGGTAAAATGCTCCTGTCGGAGTTCGCCGGTGACGAGGGTATCGGTGCCGGCCTCTTTCAGGAAGGGAAGGGCACTCCGGCCCGAGCCGGTAAGGATCGCGACGTTCCGCAGTTCCGGGGACCCGAACTCCATCGCCGTGACGCCTTCCCCGAACTCCTTGTGCAGGCGGGAGAGCAGCTCTCCACGGTCGGGCGGGGCGTCGGCGAGAAGGGCCACGGGGGTATCGCCGACGGGCAGGAAAAAATCCCGCGTGGTGAGCCCAAGGGCTTCCGCGAGAAGGCGGTTGTTACCGATTTCCGGATGCGCGTCGAGAGGCAGGTGGGAGCTGTACACGGCGAGATTTCCGTCCATGGCGGTTTTCAATTTCCGGTAAAGGGGACCGCTGTAGGTTTCCGGGCGAGCCCAAAGCATGCCATGGTGGACGAGGAGGAAATTCACGCCCGCCTCTACCGCCATCCGGAATGCGGCCTCGCTGGCGTCGACGGCGGCGGCGACGGAGGTAATGGTGCCGTTGTTTTCGAGCTGCAGCCCATTGCAGGAGCCGGGGAAATCTTCGATGTCCCGGCGACGGGTGCGTTCATCACAGTAGGCGACGATGTCGGGCAGTGAAGCCATAAGGAAAAAAATTACGAAGGCGGCGCGAATCTTCAAGGTTCAAGAGCGGGGCGAGGTTCACCACTGGAAAGGATAGAGCGCGGGCAGGCGTAGAATGCGGCTCAGCTCGTCAAGAGCGGCCCTGCTTTCGGAAAGAAGATCCGGATCACGGAGGTCGTCCGGACGCAGCTCGGAACGGTAATGGCGCCGCACCCATGCCTTCAGCTCCGCGTAGAGGGTTTCGTCGAGAAGGAGCCGGCCCTGCATCTGCCCCATTTCCGTTTCGCTAAGGACGACGCGCTGGCGCAGGCAGGCGGGCCCGCCACCGTTCCGCATGCTTTGGCGGATTTCAACGAACCGCACTTCGCTGAGGGGATTGCCCGGCTGCGCGACCAACTCGTCGAGGCAGGGGGCGACCCACTCGCTCTCCCGGCATTCCGCCGGAGCCAGGAGGAGCATCCCTTTTTCCGCGTCTCCGAGGAGTTGGCTGTTGAAGAGATAGGTTCGGATGGCCTCCTCAAGCGGGATCTCGTGCCGCGAAATCAGCTGCACCTGCAAATGTTTGCCAGTGAGGTTCTGAAAACGCGTGGCGAGCCGGGCAACGGTATCCTTCCCTTCGGCGAAGGCATCCTCGTGAACGAGCAGGAAGCTGTGATTCCCGACGGAGATGACGTCATTATGAAAGACGCCGGAGTCGATGGCGTGTGGGCTCTGCTGGGCGAAGGAAAAGCGGTTGTGGGGAATCTGGTGGTTGCGGGCAATGGCTTGCACACTTTCAAGGGTCTGCCGGGCGGGGAAGCGCGCGGGGCGGGGGCCGTTCTCCCGCAAAGCACTGCGCCCGTAAACAAAGAGGTGGAAGCCCGGCCCATTGATGTCGCTGCAAAGGCGGGTATGATTGGCAGCGCCTTCGTCCGCCATAACGTCGCCGCCCGGAAGGGGCTCGTGGATAAAAAAACTTCCGTAATCGGGAAATATGGACTTCAGGAGGGTTTCCGTGAAGGAGCTCTCCAGCCACCGATGGAGCTTGCTGGAAAGGTTTGCGGGCGTGAAGTGAGCGCGTCCGTCCCGTGTGTCGCAGGAGGGGGTCATGGTAAAGGCGTTGGCCACCCACATGGCCGAAGCGGAAGCGGCCGCGTGAAGCAGATCCGGACTGAGGCGCGCGGCTTTGGCGAGGATCTCGGCATCGGAAGATCCCGGAATTCCCCATGACCGCAGGGCCGACACCGCCGGTCGGTCATGGGGTGGCAGGACGGCCTGGGGATAGCCTTCACTGGCGATGTTCCACGCCTTGGCGAGGCTTTGCAGGGCGGCCTCCCGGGGATTGGAAACAGTGGCTTTGTTGGCGACTGAAGCGATGTTGCCGTGGGCAAGACCAGCGAAGTTGTGGGTGGGGCCGACGATCCCGTCGAAGTTGACTTCGGTGTAGGCCATGAATGTAAACCTTGAGAGGACAGGCGGGGAGAGGGAAGCGCAAAGATTACGATGCAAGCACTTCACATCCCCTCATTTGACGTTGACCCTCTTCGGCCACGGGACAAGGAAGATGCCCTATGGAGAAGGCCGGATCCTTATTACTGTATGACACCACGCTGCGGGACGGAACCCAGGGCGAGGGCATATCCATTTCGGCCGATGATAAGATTCTGCTCGCCCAGAAGCTGGACGCCTTTGGAATCGATTACATCGAAGGCGGCTGGCCCGGGTCCAATCCCCGCGATATGGCTTTCTTCGAAAGCGCTCGCGAGTTGAAGCTTCAGCATGCCCGTATCGCGGCTTTTGGCTCGACCTGCCGGGCGAAAATCGAGGCCGCCGAGGATCCCCAGCTGGATACGCTCCTGAAGGCGGAAACTTCGGTGGTGACGATTTTCGGGAAAAGCTGGCTTCTTCATGTAACGGAAGTTCTGCGCACCCTGCCCGAAGAGAATTTACGCATGATCGAGGATTCGGTCCGGTTTTTAAAAGAAGCCGGCCGCGAGGTCATCTACGATGCGGAGCATTTCTTCGACGGTTTCGAGGCTGACGAAGCCTACGCCCTGCGGACCCTCGCGGCGGCCCGGGACGGAGGAGCCGACTGGATCGTTCTCTGCGAGACCAATGGAGGCATGCAACCGGAACGCTTCCGGGAAATCGTCGCCAAGGTGGTCTCCGCTTTTCCCGAGAGCCGGATTGGGGTCCACTGTCACAATGATTGCGGGCTGGGCGTCGCCCTCAGCCAGATCGGGGTGGAGATGGGAGCGCGCATGGTGCAGGGGACCGTCAACGGCTACGGGGAGCGCGTCGGCAACGCCAATCTGACCACGGTCATGCCGAACCTGCATTTCAAGCTGGGATATACCTTCAGGGCGGCGGCTCACCTCGGCCAGCTCGTCGATCTCGCACACGCCACGGACAAGTTTGCCAATCTGCTCCCGGATCCGAAAGCCCCCTACGTCGGGCGCAGTGCCTTCGCGCACAAAGGGGGGGTTCATGCGAATGCCGCCCAGAAGGTGGCGCGCAGCTACGAGCACATCGAGCCGCAAAAGGTCGGCAACTGCCAGCGCATTCTCCTTTCCGACATGGCCGGGGCGAGCAGCGTTGCCATGAAAGCCGCCGAAGCCGGCATCAAGGTTGACCCGAAATCCCCGGAAATGCGCGCTTTCCTCCAAAAATTGAAGGAGCGCGAAGCCCGTGGCTACGAATACGAAAACGCCGATGCCAGCTTCAAGGTCCTGCTCAGCCAACATTTCCACGGCCTTAAGGATAACTTCAAGCTGGTCAGCTACCGGACGATCTCCGAAGTGGTGCGCGACAAGCAGGAGAACATTTCCGAGGCGGTGGTAAAAATCCGCGTTGTCGATGATGAGGAGATCAAACTCAGCGTCGCGGAATCGGCGGGACCGGTGGGTGCCCTCGACCATGCTATGCGCCTCGCCTTCGGTGCGCACTTTCCCGAGTTGCGGGAAGTGCAGCTGGTCGACTACAAGGTCCGGATTCTGCAAACCGGCCTTGGGACTGACTCCATTGTGCAGGTGCTCATGCTCTCCAGTGACGCCAGTGAATCGTGGTGGACCTGTGGGGCCGATCAGAATGTCATCGAGGCAAGCTGGCAGGCGCTCCGGGATTCCTTCCGGTATAAGCTTCTCGTCGGGTAGGGGCGGTTTTCCGTTACGTTGGTGTCACTGCGGTAACGGAAAAATTACCTGCGGAATCATGGTCCGCCATGTTCCGTGCTGGCCTTGGCGGCGTGGATCTGCCTGATTTGGACGTACGCTTTACTCGTCCAGCCCTTTTTCCATGAGACCGATTGTCGATTTCCGTGAACTCCATTCCTCTCCCATCATGCGGCCCCTCCTTGGTGCCCTGCAGCGGGTGACCGAACCCTTTCTTCGTATTGGGCAGCTGAATGGCCTCCATCACGATTTCCTTGAGCGCCGTGGCGAGGCCAAGAGCAACTTTTTCGATACGGGGCTGGCCACCCTCGGGGCCCGTTACCGGGTCGCCGACGAAGACCTTGAAAGGATTCCGGCGCAGGGGCCGGTGCTGTTGCTGGCGAACCATCCCTTCGGCGGAGTGGACGGGCTTGTCCTTGGTTCATTGCTGCGCCGCCGCCGTCCCGACAGCCGTCTTCTCGTGAATTTCCTGCTTGGCCGAATTGATGGCATGGAAGAGGAAAGCTTTTTCGTCGATCCCTTCGGGGGGAAAGAAGCGGCCCGGCGCAACCTGCGCGGACTGCGGCAGAGCCTGCACTGGCTGAGCGAGGGACATGCCCTTGCCACCTTTCCCTCCGGAACCGTTTCCCATTTTCACCCGCGGAAACGATGCGTGACCGACCCGCCGTGGGTGAAGAATCTCGCTCAGCTCATCCGGCGCGGGGGAGCGACGGTGGTGCCGGTCTATTTTTCCGGGCGCAACAGCAATCTCTTTCAGGCGGCGGGACTGGTTCATGAGCGCCTCCGTACCGCTCTTCTGCCGCGCGAGCTGCTGCGGTTGCGCGGGCGGGAGCTGGAGGTCCGCATCGGAAGCCCGATTCCGGCGAAGCGACTGCAGCGCTTGAACGATGACCGCGAGTTGATGGATTTTCTTCGCCTCCGGTCCTATGTCCTGCGGGATCGAGAGCAGCCGGTGGCGCTCCGGGGGCAGCCCTTGACGCGGACCAAGCGGGATGGGTGCGCAGTCGCCGAGGCGCAGGAACCGGCGGTTCTCGAGTCCGAGCTGGCACAATTGCCGCCCGGCAACCGGCTGGTCGAACAGGGCCCGTTTGCAGTCTATGTCGCCTCGGCGGAGGAGATTCCGCACGCCCTGCTTGAACTCGGTCGCCTGCGGGAAATTACTTTCCGGGCGGTTGGCGAGGGAACCGGGGAACGTCTCGACCTTGATCGCTTCGACCATACCTACCATCACCTTCTTCTCTGGAATCGGGAAGAGCGCCGTATCGTGGGAGCCTACCGCCTCGGGCTCACCGATGAAATCCTGCCCGCGGAGGGAAAGAGCGGACTCTACAGCGCCACACTTTTCCGCTTTAAACCAGAGATCCTCCGCTCCCTGAGTCCGGCCATCGAACTGGGGCGCTCTTTCGTCGTCGCCGAATATCAGCGCAAGCCAATTTCCCTGAGTCTGCTTTGGCGGGGGATCGGGCAATTTATCGCACAGAATACGCGCTACTGTATCCTTTTTGGCCCCGTCAGCATTAGCCGCGAGTACCAGAGCCTTTCCAGGAACATGATGGTCACTTACCTGAAAGAGCACAGCCTTGACCGGAAACTGGCCTCGATGGTGCGCGCGAAGAATCCCCCGCGCTCCCGGTTTTTCGGGTCCCTCGACCGCAGCTCCTTCCAACGCTCCGTCCGCGATATCGAGGACGTTTCCGCCCTGATTGGAGAGATCGAGCGCGAGGTCAAAGGTGTACCCGTTCTCCTGCGCCAATACCTCAAACTCAACGCCACCGTGCTCAGTTTCAATGTCGACCCCGCCTTCAATGACTGCCTTGACGGGTTGGTCCTCGTCGATCTTCGCCGGACTCTTGTGAAAACGCTCCAGAAGTACATGGGCCAGGAAGGGGCGCGCCGCTTCCTCGCTTTCCACCGGGAAAGGGAACGGCAACGCGAGGCCGATCTCGCCCGCGCGGTGAAATCGTGATTCACAGCAGGCCCGCCTCGGCGAAGGAATAAAACCCGCTGCCAAGTGGATCGTGTTCCGGTGTGCCGAGGATGACGTGGTCGAGAAGGTCGAGTTGCAAAACGCGAGCAGCCTCCCGCAACTGGCGTGTGGCACGAATGTCTGCCTGGCTGGGCGCGGGATCCCCGCTTGGATGATTGTGCGCGCAGATCAGGGCGGAAGCACTGTTGCGGATCGCTTCCCGGAAGACTTCGCGCGGGTGGACAAGGCTTGCCGTCGCTGTTCCCGAGGTCACCGGATGGCAGCGAAGAAGACGGTTCTTCCGGTTCAAGGACAGGACCCAGAATTTTTCCACCGCCTCCCCGTTTACGAGCGGGTTCAACCAGGCAAAGACCCGTTCCGGATTGTCCATCAGCGGGGCCGCCTCGCCGGAGGAGAGGATGCGCCGCGCAATTTCAATGATGGCCTCCAGTTGAAGGGCCTTCACCGGTCCGATGCCCGGATAATGGCACAACTCCCCGTGCTTCAGCGCCAGCAGCCCGCGCAGAGAGCCCATCCCCGTCAGCAGCGATCGCGCCACGGTCATGACATCCTGCCCGCGTGTTCCGCTCCGCAAAATCACCGCCAGCAGCTCCCCGTCCGACAAGGCCTGCGCGCCTTTGCTGCGCAAGCGTTCCTGCGGGCGTTCTCCAAGCGGAATGGCATCGAAAGTCGACATAGGGAATAATTTAAAAAGCGTTAGGAATGGCGCTTCGCCGTCAATCGGGAAATTTCATTGCTTTGGGGTGGGGTGAACGCAGAATTAGAAAAGCTTATGTCAAATGCCCTTTTAACCCACGAACCCGGGCCCGCCGAAGCCCCGTTTCACATTATGGTGAAGCCGATCGGGCCGAAATGTAACCTCGATTGCCAGTATTGTTTCTATCTCGAAAAGGAGGTGCTCTGGGGCGACGGCGAAAAATGGAAGATGGACGATGCCACCCTCGAAGCCTACGTGCGGCGTTACATTGAGGCGCAGCCGTCTGATCCGGTAACCTTCGCGTGGCAGGGCGGTGAACCGACGCTGTGCGGGCTGGAGTTTTTCGAAAAGGTTGTGTATTGGCAAAAGCAATACGGACGGGGGCGTCGGATCGACAACGCCTTTCAGACCAACGGCACTCTCCTCGACGACAAATGGGCGGCCTTTTTCAAGCGGGAGAATTTTCTCATCGGCCTCAGTGTGGACGGCCCGGCGGAACTGCACGATGCCTACCGCCGCAAGCGCAACGGCAAGGGAAGTCACGCCGAGGTTATGCGCGGGCTCGACTTTCTCAAAAAGCACAAGGTCGAGTTTAACACCCTCACTTGCGTAAACCGGGCGAATATGGAGCGGGCCGCGGAGGTGTATCAATTCCTTAAGGACATCGGTTCGCGCTACATGCAGTTTATTCCCATTATCGAGCGGCTACCCGACGCGGAGGCGGAGCGATTGGGGCTGAGCCATTCCATGCCCCCGAAGTACGCCGAGGAGGACGAAAGCCTTGAGGCCCCGGTGACGGACTGGAGCGTGCAGCCAAAGGCTTACGGACGCTTCATGTGGAATATCTTCAAGCGCTGGGTGCAGAAGGACGTCGGGCGTGTCTATGTACAGCTTTTCGACGTCGCCCTCGGCAAATGGGTGGGCGCGCCCGGCGGGATCTGTGTCTTCAACGAGACTTGCGGGCGGGCCATGGCCCTCGAGCATGATGGAAGTTTGTACTCATGTGATCACTACGTCTATCCGGACTACAAGGTAGGCAACCTTCGCGAGACGGCCATCCGCGATATGGTCGACAGTACATTCCAGCGCGGCTTCGGGGAAGACAAGGAGCGAAGCCTCCCCGCCTATTGCCGGCGCTGCCCCTACAAATTCGCCTGTAACGGCGGCTGCCCCAAGCACCGCTTTCTCCTCACCCCGGAGGAAGAGCCGGGCCTGAACTACCTCTGTTCTGGTTACCGCTTTGTCTTCGGGAAAATGGACCCCTACTTGCAGGCCATGGCGCAGCTTTACCATGAGGGCCGCCCGCCCGCCGATGTCATGCACATGATCCGTGAAAGACGCCTGCCCAAGCCGGCCTGAGCGGTAGCCTTCTTGCGTAGAAGGTCATGGCGATCCTTCAGACCGCGGCAAACCGGGGAATGGTCGGCAACCCCGGCCATCCCGAGACTTTGTCCGGGGATGGCCTATTATGAAGTGTTGGCCCGTCCTAATGAGTTGATACATTCTTTCCGCTTGACCCTGAGACTGGTGCTACCGACTTCCGCTACTCTACCAAGTTCTTAACGTCTTACCGCGTCGGTTACCGCCTGGAATCTACGGTTTGGGAGGCCTTGGACGGGAAAGTTGCCTTGTTGGCCCTCTGCAGGGAGTGCGGTTTCCCGGACTTGCTTTGCCGGGCTTGGCTGTGACAGGCTCGTAGAATGAGTGGAATTTTCCGTTTTGCATGGCTGGGGACCGGTTTGGTGGCCGCATTTCTGCTGGCCGCCTGCGGCGGTTCCGAAGAAGGCCAGGACATCGCCGCCAAGCCCTCCGCCTTTATTTTCGGCCGTGGAGCGGATGCGCAGAAACTGGATCCGGCGGACATCGACGACGGTGAATCGGTCAACACTCTCGCGCAGATTCTGGAAGGACTGGTGGGTTTTCGGGCGGGGACGCTCGAGGTGGAACCACGCCTCGCCGAGCGTTATGAAATTTCGGAGGACGGGCTGCGCTATACCTTTTTTCTGCGGGAGGGGGTCCGCTTTCATGACGGCACGCCCTTCAATGCGGAGACGGCCCGCTTTAGCTTCGACCGGCAGATGGACCCGGAACATCCGGCCCATTTTGATGAAGCGAGTTTTCAGTACTGGCAGAATTTGTTTTCCGATGTGGAGCGGCTGGAGACCGTCGACGCGATGACGCTGCGGTTTCACTTGCGTCAGCCGAATGCCGGAATCCTTGGAGCGTTTGCCAGTTTTCCGGCATGGCTGGTCAGTCCGGAGGCCTTTGCAAAGCATGGTGAACAGATGATTTATCATCCCGTCGGGACCGGTCCCTACCGGTTCGTTAACTGGCGGCCCAACGAGGCCGTCCTCTTTGAGGCCAATCCCGACTACTGGGGCGAGCCGGAACCGGGATTCCCGCGCATGGTGATGCGGTCCATTCCGCTGAATTCATCGCGCCTGTCCGCTCTCAAGAGTGGCGGTTTACACGGGCTCGACGGCGTCCAGCCAGCGGAACTGCAGGACCTGCGGGGCAATCCGCGGTTTCGCATTCTTCACGAGCCGGGCATGAATGTCGGGTATCTCGCTTTCAGTCTGCTCAAAGAACGCCTCCGGGATCCGGAATTGCGCCGCGCGGTCGCCCTTGCCATCGACCGGGAAAATCTTGTCCAACTTGCCCTTGGTGGCTATGGTCGCTCGGCCGCTTATCCGGCACCGCCGGAATTTCTCGGAATCCCCCGGGACGAAGGCCCGCTGCGGCACGAACCGGGGGCGGCGGCAGAGCTGGTGGCCGCCCATCCGGAGTGGTCGGCGCAGCCGCTCCGCCTCGCCACCTTTGGCCAGCCGCGGATGTATTTTCCGGATCCCCAGCGCATCGCCTCCCTTATCCGCAGCGACCTCGAGGCGGTGGGATTTGACGTGGAGATCCTTAACCGGGAGTTCAAAAGCCACCTGCACAGGACGCGGAAAGGCGACTACGAGCTCGCGCTTCTCGGATGGATCGCCGATACACCCGATCCCGACAATTTCCTGCGCACCTTCTTTCACAGTGACGCGGCCGTTAAGGGATCGGCGACGAACATTTCCTTTTATCGTAGTGAGAAAATGGATCGCCTTCTCGACGAAGCTGTCCGCCTTACGGAGGCGGAGGAACGGTCGGCCTTGTACGAGGAAGCCTTAGCGTTGTGGGCGAAGGACCTGCCCCTGATCCCGCTTGTGCAGGGAGACCAGATCACGGTGCTCGATGCGCGCATCAGCGGCTATCGGCTTTCCCCGACGGGCAATCACTTCTTCGGCGGCGTCGAGTGGCGCCCGGCGCGCGAAGCCTCCGGTCCCGTTGATGTCGAATGAGCGGAGGCGGCTTCAAGCAACCGGGCCAAGGGCGCTTCGCCGTGCTTCTGGGGCTTCTCGATAATCTGCGGCGATTTGGCCTTATCTTTCTTATCGCGAGCCTTGGCCTATTTCTTGCCATCGAGGCGATGCCGGAGGACCCGGTCAGTCTGCGCATTAAAAATCCCGATCCGGACCGGGTGGAGGAAATCCGGGACAACCTTGGGCTGAATGATCCGTTGCCGGTGCGGTACCTGCGCGGCGTCGCCGATTTTGTTCTCCTTGACTGGGGGCAAAGCCTGATCAGCGGACGACCGGTACGTGCGGAAGTCGCTCGCTTCCTGCCCGCCACGCTTGAGCTGGCGGTTCTCGGTATTGTCTGGGGAACGCTTCTTGGCGCTACGCTGGTCCTTGCCGCCCATGCCACGGGCTGGCGCTGGCTTTTGCAACCGGTACGTGGGCTGGCGGCCATGGGCCTGACCGTGCCGATTTTCTGGATGGGGATTCTCTTTATTCTCCTCTTCGGGGTAAACCTGGGATGGCTGCCGGTCGGCGGACGTTTCAATTTTCAATACAGCGCTCCCAGCGGTACGGGCTTCCTTCTTCTCGACAGCCTTCTGCAGGCCGACGCCCAAGCCTTTCTTATCAGCCTGCGGCACCTGATTCTTCCGGTCATGACCCTCGGACTGTATCCTGCAGCGGTTGTCGCCGGTACCCTCGAGGCGAGGCTGAATGAGGATTTCCTGCAACGGCTGGTGATCGCTCTCGAGTCGCGCGGCTACTCGCCCCTGCGGATCTGGGGGCGGCATGTCCCGCGCCTTGTCAGCGGGCCGGTGGTGACCGTGGTCGGCACGCAGGCCGGCATGCTGCTGGGCGGGGCGGTTCTCACGGAGACCGTTTTTTCATGGCCGGGCATGGGCCGCTTTCTTGTCGACGGTGTCCTCAACCGCGACTTGTTCGTCATTCAGCACGGCCTGCTCCTGATCGTCGTGCTGGCCCTGTCGCTGGTCACGATTTCCGATCTGCTCGCCCGACGTCTTGATCATCAACTCGCGGAGAAAAGGTTGTGATGAACGGACGGCAACGACAGCGTTTCTGGGACGCGGGGGCTGTCGGCCTCCTTCTGTTCGCGATGGCGGGCCTCTTCCTCACCCCTTACGATCCACGCGCACAGGCTTTTCGCGAAATTGCCCCGAGCGGGCCCAGCGTCGCCCACTGGTTCGGAGTGGATGGCCTCGGCCGCGATTTCTTCAGCCGACTCTGGGAAGGCCTTGGCCATACCGTTGTGCTCGCGGCCGGATCCCTTCTCCTTACTTTTTTCCTGGCGGGCCTGCTGGTCCTTCTTGAACA
Organism: uncultured Puniceicoccaceae bacterium; assembly: GCA_964345345.1. Taxonomy (GTDB): domain Bacteria; phylum Verrucomicrobiota; class Verrucomicrobiia; order Opitutales; family Oceanipulchritudinaceae; genus Oceanipulchritudo. Next base: position 66,276 of record CAYFRH010000002.1, read on the forward strand.
AGCCGGCCCGCCGCGCCTTGCCCGCATGGTCCGTTCCCTTATGGGACTCGCTGTTGCCATTCCCGTTCTCTTTATCGGCCTGCTCCTCCTTGTCTTTCTCAGTCCTTCCCCCGGTGCCCTTGTCCTCGCTATCGGCCTTGGAAACACCAGTTTCGCTTTCCGCCAGTTACGGGTGTTCTGGCAGACGGTGCGCCACGCCCTTTACGTTCGCTCCAGCGAAGTCCTTGGCGCCCGCGGCTGGATGCTCTTCCGCTGGGCTCTTTGGCCCAACCTGCAGCCCGACCTCCTCGCCCTCGCGCGCCTCCTCTTCGCCATGAGCGCACTCGAACTGAGCGGGCTCGCTTTCCTCGGTCTCATTGGCGATCCCGACTTTACCGAACTCGGCTCCATCCTGCGCCAGAACCAGGCTTACCTCTACCAGGCCCCCATGCTCGTCGTCTGGCCGGGCCTCCTGCTCAGCCTCCTCCTTTTCACCCTCCACCTATCCCGCTTTCACCGGTAATATGTAAGGGGTCAGCCCTTGCATTTTGGTATATTGCCGACGGGAAACAGCATTGCATACCAAAATGCAAGGGCTGACCCCTTTCTCTGATTTGGTATATTGCCGACGGGAAACAGCATTGCGTACCAAAATGCAAGGGCTGACCCCTTTCTCTGATTCAATGCGGCTGGTATTTTTTGGCGCTGAGGGAAGGGCGGATGAGGTCGTGGAAGGCTTCGAGGGAGGGGAGGACCTCGCGGGCGAGGAGCTGGTAAGCCATATTGCCGACACTGGTGGCCTCGAGCTGGTAACTGGTGACGTTTTTACCGGTGAAATCGGCCATTCTCTGGCAGAGGAGGCGATTTTTGGACCCGCCCCCGACAATGACGAGGTTATCGAAGTCCTTGCCGAGAATTTTGCCGAGGCGTTGATCGGTATCGCGGAGGCTGGCCCCGAGGCTGGCGCAGATGAGGGCGACATACCCGGGAAGGTCCTCGGGGGGGGAGCCACCGTTGGCGCGTACCTGGTCATCGATGACCTGTTTCATATCCCGCGGATTGAAGAGGGCCGAATCCCCTGTATCGAGGAGGCATTGCGGAACGGGGCGTTCCTCGGCGGCGGCGATGAGGGCTTCCCATTCAGCGTCTGTCTGGGGCCGCTTGTCAAAAGAGGGAATCACCTGTTCGAGGAGCCAGAGGCCGACAATGATTTTGTTGGGCCGATAGCCGCCGGTGCCGGAGCGCTCGTTGGAGACGCCGAGGGCAAAGGCCTCCTCGCCGAGGAGCGGCTGGTCGGTGAGGCCGCCGACAAGCATCCAGGTTCCGCTGGAGACAAGGAGGCTGTGGCCGTCCCGGGGAATGGCTTCAAAGGCGCAGGAGGTGTCGTGCCCGGGAACGAGGGCGAGATCGATGCCCTTCAACTCGGGGCTGGTGGTGACGGGACCGAGAATGTGGCCGGCGGCCGCCGGGGCGGCGAACCACTCGCGCGGGATTCCGAAGTATTCCATGGCTTCATCGGTATAATCGCGTCCGTGGATATCGAGCAGCTGGGTGGTGCTGGCATGGGAGAATTCCGATTGCGCCTTCCCGGTCAGGAGGTAGCCGAAGTACTCCGGAAAGAGCATGACGCGTTCGCCCGTTTCCCGCAGACCGGGGAAGGCGCGCAGGGTTTCCATAAGCTGGAGACCGGTGTTGTAATTAACGAGGGGCAGGCCGGTAACATCGAAGAGGCGTCGTTCGTCCCCTTTTTCGCGGATTGCCTGCATCAAGCTCTCGGTACGCCGGTCGCGATAGGCGTGAACGGGAAAGGCGAGCCGTCCCTCGCGATTGAGGATGGCATGGTCCACTCCCCATGTATCAATTCCGCAGGTCCGCAATTCCGGGAAAAGCGTCCTTGCTTCGGCCAGCCCCTTGCGAACCTCGCTGAAAAGCCGGCCCGGGTCCCAATACTGGTAGGGGGGGAGGGACGTAAAGTAGTTGGGGAACCGGTACGCTTCCGTAAGTTCAAGACCGCGGTCGCCGACCTGGCCGACGATGACGCGTCCGCTGGTGGCACCGAGATCAATGGCGGCGATGGTAGATTTCGGCATAGGTCAAGGGGGAGGTTCGAAGATTGAGGATCATGGGCAGGGCAGGAAGCAGCTGCCGTTGGCGGCGGCGGATTCGTGCAGTTCGGTCGCGGGCTCTCCGGTGGAGAGCACGCGCAAGCCCGGTTGATAATGGAGACTTAGAGCAAGGGCGCGGCGCCCCAGTTTGGAGGCGTCCGCGATACAGAGGGTGTTGTCGGCCGACTGGACCATTTTGCGCTGATAGCCGGCGAGGAGGTCGTTGCTGTTCCAGATGCCCTCGGCGGTGACGCCCGCGCAGCCCAGAATGGCGAGGTCGGCGTGCATGCGCTCGATGGTGGCCTCGCAATTGTGCCCGCAGAGAACACCGAGGCGGTTGTAGAGTGTTCCTCCGGTAACGATCGTCTCGCAATTGCTCACCTCATTCAGGAGGGCGGCGATGGGAAGGGAATTGGTAATGAGGATGAGACGACGCTCGAGAAGAGCTTTCGCGACGGCGTAGGTGGAGGTGCCGCCATCGATGAACAAGGTCATGCCGTCCTCGACATTGTTCCGCACGGCTGCGGCGAGCCGCCGTTTTTCATCCGCGTGCGTGTCATCCTGCGTGATGAAATCGTAGCCGGTCGCGCTCCCGTTCTCAAGGAGGCTGGCACCCCCGTGGTGCCTTCTGATGATCCCGGCGGTTTCGAGGTCGTTGAGGGTCCGGCGGATCGTGGAAAGGCTGGTTTGGAACTTGTCGGCAAGGTCGTGCAAATCCGCATACTTATGTTCACGGATGTAGGCTTCCACCAAGTCGAGACGCTGTTTGTTGGAAATGGCCATTTATGACAAATTCTGGAAAAAGGGTAACGGAAACTTTCAGAAATTGTCAATCGGGGTGACAGCGGAGACGGTGCAGGACAATTTCCCCGGGACAATGGAAGCGCAGGGGAAGGTGGCAGGCCCCGGTGCCGGAAGAAGTATAGCCGCGCATCTCTGCCTCCTGCCAGAGGCCAAGGAAGTACTTTCGGGGAATACCAGCCATGGAGCGGAGGCCGAAACCACCAGGGAAGCGAATTTGTCCCCCGTGCGTGTGGCCGCTCAATTGCAGTCCGAATCCCTGTCGGGCAGCTTCGGGAGCGGTTTGCGGACTGTGGCTGAGGAGGATGCGGAAGCGGTCCCTCGGGCATTGGGCGGCGGCTTCCGCGACATCGGCACGCTTGAAGTAGAAGGCGTCCTCCACGCCGGCGAGGGCAAACGAAGCGGCCTTGCCTTCCGGTCGAATCTCGACGGCCTCGTTGAGGAGAATGTGCATGCCCTGTGCCTCAAGCCAGGCCGCAAGGGCGATGGCATCGTGGTTGCCGAGAACGCCGAAAGGACCAGCCACCCCGCGGGGAAGGCAACTCAGGATCTCCGCGAGGGCCTCTGGAGCTCCCCGGTGGTCGGAACGGGCACCTTCCCAGAAATCGCCCGTGAGAACGCAAAGGTCCGCCTCCGTACGTCGAAGGTGGGCGCGAACGGGCGCGAGGAGGCCCGGATCGAGATCGATATGAAGATCGGAGAGCTGGAGAATGCGGAATCCGTCGAGGTCGGCCGGCCAGGCCGGAAGCGGGTGCTCAATCTCGCGGAAGCGGGGGCTGCGGTAGTTGCGGTTGCCCCGGCGATAGAGGCCGCTGAAGTGAAGGAAAACTTTGGCAAGCCGATAGGGAAGGGGTCTGCCCTTTCCCGGCGAAACCCGGCCGTCGCTGGCCCAGCCATGCCGGGCCCGCTCCATCCGGATCCGCTCCGCAACAGTGCTTTTTTTCCAACGATCCGGATAGGCGACAGGGCCGGGAAACGGCATCATGAAAGAAGATCATGAAGGCGGTGGACTGGCAGGCAAGAACGGAGGGGCAAGACGGTCCGGCCGTCGGCCCGAAATATCGGGTCCTCTCTCCCGTTGTCCCCTTGACTTGCGTCATGGCGGAGCGCATTCCTGCTCCTTCTATGAGTACGGATCGACCAGAAAGCCCGGCTATCGACGGGGAGGGCCTACGGGTGGGCCTCATTGCCGCCCGTTACAATTTTCAGCTCGTGAACGCGTTGCTTGAATCCACTCTCACCACCCTGCGGGAGGGTGGGGTTGCTGAAGAGGACATGGAGACCTTCCGGGTACCGGGATCGAACGAGATTCCGCAGGTGGCCAACCTGCTTGCGCAGTCGAACCAGTTCGATCTCCTGATCGGCCTCGGCCTTATTGTCCGCGGGGAAACGGAACACGCCAGCCTCATCGCCCGCACCACCGCCGCAGCCCTCCAGCAGATCGCCATGAGCGAGCAAGTCGCCGTGATTAATGGTATTCTATGCGTCGATACAAACGAACAGGCGGAGACGCGCATCAACGGGGAACACCAGCGCGGCCGTGAATTCGCGCAGGCCGGGCTTGAGATGGCCCGCCTGACCGACCAGCTGCAGTCGCGGATCCTCGACAACATGTACGGGCTCGAAGAGGACGACGATTTTTTCGACGAACTGGGCGGACTGGGAGACCCTGACGAGGACGAGGAGAACGGCCCACGCTCATGAGCATGCGCCGGGACAACCGCGTAGCCGCGATGCAGTTCCTCTACCAGTGGTCCATCAACCGGGAGGAGGATCTCGGCGCGGCGTTACGCCTTTTTTTCCGCGAGCAGGAACGCAACCGCGACGAGTATGCTTTCGCCGAGGAACTGATCCACGGTGCCATTGAAAACATGGAGGAAGTGGATGCGGTGATCCGGCAATACCTGCGCAACTGGGAATTCCAGCGTGTGGCCCGGATCGACCTCGCCATTCTGCGCCTTGCCATTTACGAAATGCTGAAGCGCCGCGACATCCCTCCGATCGTTTCGATCAACGAGGCCATCGACCTTTCCAAAATCTATTCCATTCCCGACGCCCGCCGCTTTATCAATGGAATCCTTGACCAGTTCAAACTAACCTTAGACCGACCTCTACGCTCGGCGGCCCTCGATACATGAAGTCCCTCTTCCGGAAGTTCAAAGAGGGGTTGAAGAAGTCGACTCCCACTTTCCTGAAAGCCTTCGGAAAGGTCGGCGGCTTGTTCGGGGGGAAAACGATCGACGCCGCCACCCTCGACGAGCTGGAGGAAGCCCTCTACATGGCCGACTTCGGAGTGGAGACGACGGAGGAGATCCTCGAGGCCATCCGGAACGCCTACAAGGAGGACAAAAGCCTCCGCGGAGAAGAAGCGGCCCGTATCGGCGCCCGCGTCCTCGAACAGGCCCTCAAGGGAGCGGAAGCGGAATTCCGG
>CAYFRH010000003.1:0-55634 GCA_964345345.1 uncultured Puniceicoccaceae bacterium
CAGTTCCAGTGTGGCTGATCATCCTCTCAGACCAGCTACCCGTCTTAGCCTTGGTAAGCCATTACCTTACCAACAAGCTGATAGGGCGCGAGCCCCTCTTTAAGCGCCATTACAAGCTTTAGTACCCCGAAGATGCCATCGGGGACCGCATCCGGTATTAATCCACCTTTCGGCGGGCTATCCCGAACTTAAAGGCAGGTTGCTCACGTGTTCCTCACCCGTTCGCCGCTATCATCACAGCAAATCACCCGAAGGATCAAAGCCATGAATCTCGCTCGACTTGCATGTCTGAACCACGCCGCCAGCGTTCACTCTGAGCCAGGATCAAACTCTCCGAAAATAAACTTTTCAGAAGTCCTGATCCATGGATCGGACTAAGTGCGTGTGGACTACATTCCACACAAAGAATTGACTGGTCACGGTAGAACCCGACCAATCACACTTAGTAACTTTCAAAGAACGCACCGCTCGTTTTTCCATGAGCGAAAGCCCTCCAAAGAGGAGAACTTGAAAATACTCGTCAAGAGAATCCGTGCAAAAAATTTCCGAAACGAAGAGTAAAGGAAAAAAGGAACCGGTTTTCCGCTTGGCGAAAGACTTCTACATTGCTCCTTAAGACAAAGGCCGGTCAACACCTTTTTTGGGAAAGTGTAGATTTTTTTTCGGCCCTTGGCAGGCAGCAATTCTCGAAGAACGAAGGGCACGAAAGAAGGACCTCAGCGCAGGGGAGCAAGCCTTTTTCAGAAAAAAGTTTCCGGACCGTCACAAAACTGCCGCAGGAAGATATCCCGCCAGGGATACTCGTCGAGAAGTCCGGTGGTGGTACGTCCCTGCAGACGGCGTGCGAGGAAGAGAGCCTCCACGGAAGCAAGCCCACCGGGGGGATCGGGCGCCAGTTTACTGTGGCGCGGATAAGCGGTCCTGCATTCAGCGGGGAGGGAACGCGGGCGGGGGCTGCCGGCAAGCACTCGGCGAAGTTTGGGAAGAAGCCGCCAGGTACTATCGAGCAGCAGGAGGGGAAAAGCAGCATCCCCGGGGCCGAGAACAGGAGCGTCAACCTCGAGGAGCACATAGCCGTCGGCCGACACGGGCTGGTCGGGCCGATAGGAGAGAAAGCGCAGGTCGCCGCGCCCGCGCAAAGGTTCCAGGCTGCATTTGCTTTTCCGCTCCCGGGGATGGCGGAGAACAAGGTCAACGAGGGCTCCCTGCGGATAAAAAGACTGGTTGGAAAAACCGCTCATTCAGCGCGCGGGAGCCGGTCAAGGAGGTCCTCGATACGGTGGACGACCTCCTCGAGGCCAATGCCAGAATTGTCGATGATAACGGCGTCGGCAGCCGGACGCAATGGGGCGGAGGACCGCCCGGAATCGATCCGGTCCCGGTCTTCGATCCGGTCCCGGCCCCCTTCGCCCTCCCTTCGCAGCTGCCGCTTTTCAGGATCGGCCGTGAGAAAGATTTTCAGGTCGGCCTGCGGCAGGATGACCGTGCCGATATCTCTGCCCTCCATGACAATCCCTTGAAAGTGTGCTGCGCGGGCGCGGGCAACCTCGTCCCGCTGAAAAGCCTTGAGGGCCTCGCGGACTTCGGGAACGGCCGCATAGGCGGAGACGGACTGATTAACCCGGGGGGCGCGCAACTCCTCTTCCGCGGGCACCGAGCCATTGATGCAAAGGCGGCTCTGGTTGCCCGCGAAGGCGGATTCGAGGGAGAGTTCGGAAAGAAAATTCTCCAAAGCCGGGCCGTCCTCCGCAGGAACCCCCGCCCGGGCCAGAACGAGAGCGAGGCCACGGTAGTGACTGCCGGTGTCGACGTGGCAAAGGCGGCGGCGCGCGGCAAGAGAGCGTGCGGTGGAGGACTTTCCCGAGGCGGCTCCGCCGTCAAGGGCGACGACAGGGAACTCCTTGTTTTCAACTTGATTTTCCGTCATGAGCAATTCGATACAAACGTTCCAACTCCGCGAAAAAGGCGGGATACGTCTTTCCTACGCAGGCGGGATCGCGGATCCATAACCAGGGAGCCGCGGCGCCGCGCCGATCCCGACACCCGGCGAGGGCGAAAGCCATGGCGACGCGGTGATCCCGACAAGTTTCCACGAGGGCCTTTTCCGGGGGATTAGTAGCTATTTTTCCAATACATAAGTCATCGCCCTCGACCCGGACCTCCGCGCCCGCGGTCTGCAGGGCGGCGGCGGCGGCCTCGACACGGTCGCATTCCTGGAAGCGGGTATGGCCAATGCCGGTAATCCGGACGGGAAAGGGCAGGAAAGGGGCGACCGCCGCGAAAGTGAGGAAGGTGTCGGAAAAAAATTCGAAATCAAAGACTCTCTCCCGCGGTGCACCTTCTATAGTTACATACTGGATACACCATGCGTCATCCACCACTTGCACCCGGAGGCCGCATTCACGCAGGACGCCAGCGTAGGCGAGATCGCCCTGCAGGGAGTCCGTCGCAAGCCCCTCGATGGCGAGATGTCCCCCGACAAGAAGGGGAAGGGAAAGAAAATAAGAGGCAGCGGTGGCATCGGCCTCGACGGAATACTCTCCGGAATCCGGTGAAACCACGGGCATGGGTGGAATCGAAAAACCCTTGGTGGGGGACCCCTCTACGGGTACGCCGAAACGCGCCATGAGGCGACGGGTCATCTCAACAAAAGGGGGACGAACCCGTTCGCAGTGGATGTGCACGTCCCGGCCGGTAAAAGGGGCGACCATGAGGAGGGCGGAAAGCATCTGGCTGCTGGCCCCGGCCTCGACTTCCCAGAGGCCGGAAACGAGCCCACCTGTTTCCACGGTGAAGGGAATTTTTCCCTCCTCGGCCTGAAAAGTAAAGCGGGCTCCGAGACGTTGCAACGCCCGGATCAGCCCATCCATGGGGCGGCGGCGCATTTCTGCATCCCCATCAAAACGGTAGCGACCCCCTTCTCGAAGGCAGACGAGCGCGGTGAGAAACCGCGCGGCGGTGCCAGCATTGCCGACGTGGAGGTCCGCTTCGCGCCGGGGAATGGACCCATTTTGCCCGTGGATGCGGACCTCCTTCTTTTCCTCGCTGACGATGAGCACAAACCCGAGGTTACGCAGGGCCTGCATAAGAATACGGGAATCGCGGCTGAAGAGCGCCCCGCGGAGCCGCACCGGTCCATTGGCGAGCGCTCCGAGGACGAGGGCGCGGTTGGTGAGGCTTTTCGAACCCGGAGGCCGGACCCGGCCCCGGCAAGGCCGATGCCATGGAAGTACCGGGTATGGATCGGGCAGGTTCATGACAAACTCCGGCGGTACTCACGCGCCTCTTCAAGGACAGAGCGAAGGCCCTTCCAGTCCTCGGTTGCGAGCAGGGCCTGCAGGTCTTCCAGTCGATCCCGGTAAAGTCGCAGAGCTTCGAGCAGGGCATCCCGGTTATGCTGGCAGATGGAGGTCCACAGGTCCGGACTTCCGGCCGCCACGCGGGTCGTGTCGAGAAGGCCGGCCCCGGCGAGCAATTTCCAATCGGGCGGGTTCTCGGAAAGCCGGGCGCAGAGAACCGAAGCAAGCATGTGCGGAAGGTGGCTGATATTGGCGACGACACGGTCATGCTCCTCCGGGGCAAGGCAGTGAACCCGCATCCCAAGGCCCCTCCAGAAGGCAACAACCCGCTCCTGAATCCTTCCTTCCGTGGGCGGGAGGGGCGTCACCAGGCAAGCACGGTCGAGAAACAGGTCCTCCCGCGCGTTCTCCATTCCCGTCTTTTCCGATCCAGCCATGGGGTGGGACCCGACAAAATGGACCTCCGGCGGAAGCAGGGCCACCGCCTCGCGGCAGATCCGGGCCTTGGTGCTGCCCACATCCGTGACCACGGCTCCGGGAAGCAACCCCTCGCGGGCCGATTCGAGAGTCGGGACAATGCGGTCCACGGGCGTGCACACGACGACTAAATCGCTGCCGCCGACCGCGGCAGCGGGCTCCGCTTCCGCAGCATCACACCATCCTGCGTCGAGACAGGCCTGCCGGGCCTCCGGCCGACGCGCCCAAACATGGATGCGGTCCGCCAACCTCCGGCTTCGGGCGGCCTTGGCAAGGGAGGCGCCGAGAAGGCCCGGGCCCAGAATGGAGATTTGTCCGCTCACGAGGCTTGTTTATGCAGCTGCCAACAGCCCTGAAAACCTTTTTCTCGGTCACGAATGAACTCGCCAATGCAGCAAGGTTCCGATTGCCATTGGGCCGCGTGAACCTGAAGCTTACGCTCCTTCACCCAATAATCATTTCCAATGCGATTTTTTCAGAAATACGGCACGCGTGCCAGTGAAGTCCAGCGCGCCAAGCGGGAATTCTTTGTCCGCCTGGCCTTGATTTGCGCGGTTCTCCTTTTCTTTGCCGGCATGCTCGTCATCACCCGCTTCAGCCCGCGCCTCGACGAGGAAACCCGGGAGCAAATGCCCGAGCCGGGGAACCGGGGCGATCCGATGGACAATCCCACCCTGATCAAGCTGAGAACGGAAGCGGAAGAGCTGTTGCAACGGTTTCGGCAGGCCCGAGGAGAAAGCGACGTCGCCATGGAAGAACTTGAGCTTCTCGAACAAGCCATCGAAAAGCAGCGGCAGATAATCGGTTACCGCGGAAGCGAAATCGCTCCCAAGGCCGACCTCGATACACTCGAGGAACTGATGACCCTGTATGACGATGAAATGGGCAAATTTCTTATGGCCCAGTCCCGCCGTCTCGAAAAAGCTGCCAAAAACAGCCGGGAAGAGGGAGACTTCGAACTTGCTCTCCAGCAGTACCGGAAGGCCCGCAACCTCCAGGAGGAAATCAACAAGCAGTTTCCCCGGTCCTCGGAGCGCAATCCCAGCCGCCTCCACCAGCTTGAAAAACGTATCCTGACCCTCAAAACGCAGCCCCTCGCCGAAGAGGCCGATCGCCTGCGGGAAGAGGCCCTCGCCCTGATCGAGGAAAGTCGGTATGAGGAGGCTGTAAGGACCATGGAAGAGGCCCTCGAGAAACAGCAACGCCTCAATCAGGACTTTCGTCGTTCCCCTTTCGCCTCCCTCGTCCGCCTGAAACAATTCAGAGACACCTGGAAGTCTATTCAAATCGCGGAGGACCGCGACCGTGTCGACCGGCTCGTCGCCGAAGCGCAGATTGCCCTTGAGGTCCAGGATCCGGAGCGGGCCCTTACCCTTACGGAGGAAGCCGAAGTCCTGCAGAACCGGATCATGGCCCGCTTTCCGAAAAGCGAAACCGCCGATCCGGCAATTCTCGAAACGATCCAGCGCATGCAGGATACCGCCTCCAGCCTGCCCCGCTTTCTCGAGATCCAGGAAATGCGGGAGGGCGTTCGCCGGATGCTTCGGGAACGTGCCTTCAGCGACCTCAAGAACCGCATTTCCGAATGGTACCGCGCGGTGCGTGCTTTCCGGGGAGCATTTCCCGAAAGCGATTATGCCCACCGGCTACAGGAGAGCGAGGTCGCTCTCCTTCACGAAAAGCGGGACAACCTCCCCATGCTGGTGGAAAGTGTCTATCGCAACCTGCTTCCCGTTCCGGGGCACAGGGGGCGCCTCCTCCATCGCAGTGAGGTACCGCAAAGCCTCTTCTCCGAAATCATGGGCGAAAATCCATCTCAGAAAGTGGGTCCGCAATTACCTGTCGATTCCATCACGTGGACCGAGGCGCGCAGCTTCACACGACGTTTGAGCTGGATCCTCGCCCGGCCGGTCTCCCTTCCCACCCGACTCCTCTTTACGGACGCTCTCGGGATCGTTTCCGAGCAGGAAATTTCGGAAAACCTTTGGACCAGCCAGACGACGGATCGCTCCACTCGTCCGGTCCGCAGCTCCACCCCGAACGATTTCGGATTCTACGATCTTCTCGGCAATGTTTCCGAATGGCTCGGCGTCGCCGGGGAGGAAGTGCCGGAACGCGTCGTCGCCATCGGAGGCTCTGCGCGCGACACGCCGCAACGCCTCCTTACAATTCCGGAAGCGGCGCGGGAGCCCTCCGAACGGAACCGTTTTGTCGGTTTCCGCTTCAGTGTGAAGGCAGAGGAACAATGAAGGAACCGCCGTCCCGCCCCTCCAAGGACTCCTCCGACAAAGCTCGACGAGACCGGACGATCCTTGTCGTCGTGACGGTGGCTCTGGTTCTGCTTCCGTTGGTTCTCGGCGCGCTGCGAATGCTGGATGTGCTTTGAGGAAAGCCAATGACAACCGGAGGTTCCGACGGATTTTGCCCATCTTGGTTCCGAGATCGCGGTTGGACCGGTTTTTTTGAAACTTCTCCAGTGATGCGTGTCTATAAACTTATGAAACCAAACCTAATCTCCATCGTTGCCTTATCGACATGCCTCCTCGTTCCGGCCATTTCCGCTGCCGGGCAGAAAATCGAGCCCGCCTTCGAGAATGTGGATGATTACCGGGACCTTTCCGTCAGCGGCCTGAGCGAGAAAAAATCGCTTCCTATCCTGAAAACAGAACTGGAGGATGCCCTTCCTCCGCTGGCCCGGCGGTATCTCCCGGAAAGCACGACCCTCCGCCTCACCTTCACCGATATCGACATGGCCGGCGATATTCAGCCATGGCGGAATATCCACAACGCCGACATTCGCTACGTGGAACGTATCTATCCACCTCGCCTGGAATTCACCTACGAACTCGTGGACGAGGACGGCGAAGTTCTTCGCGAAGGCGAGGAATCTATCAGTGACCTCTCTTTCCAAATGAATGCGGCTGCTTCCATCCGGGCGAACCGGGAGACCTTTTTCTACGAAACGACCCTTCTTGAAGACTGGGTCCGGAAAACCTTCCGGGACCTGAAGAACCCGAAAAAAAAGTAGGAGTCAGCTTTTTTCCCTCTCCCTCTGCGTTCCCGCAGCACGCCACTCCTTTGCCAATAGGCTGTAGACGTCAAGGTCGACGAATTGATCGTGCAGCCACTCCGCTTCGCGCTGGCGGCCTTCGTAAACAAACCCGAGAACTTCGGAGATGCGCCGGCTTCGTTCGTTCCCGGGCGCCGAACGAATGAAGAGCCGGTTCATTTCTCGTTCCTGGAAAGCATACTCCACGCAAGCGACGACCGCCTGGCGCATAATTCCCTGACCGCAGTGGGATTCGGCAAGCCAGTAACCAATGCTGGTTACGCGGTTGGCATAATCAAATCCGTGAAATCCGATCAGGCCGACAAGAGAGCCCCGATAGCGGATGCCGAAATTAAAACCCCCACGCTGCAGGTAGCCGGCGTAGCTCGCCTCGAGAAAACGACGTGCGTCGTAAGGGATTTGCATCTGGTCCACCCACGGGAGCCATCGCCGCAGGTGGCGCCGGTTTTTTTGCACAAGCGAGAACAACGCGCCCGCCTCCGAGGGCCGAACAACCCGCAGGCTCAGGTCGGATGAAATCGGCAGCAACAGGTCCATCTGGGGAACCGGTATCAGTACAGCTTGGGTAAAAAGCAATCGTTAATCCGAATACCGACGAAGAGGCGCCTCAAATTGACCTGGGAGGAATAAAGGATCAAGGTCGCACTCCCAGTCATTGATGTCAGGACACATGAAATTTTTCCTTTTAATTATCGGTCTCGCAATCGGCGGATGTTTTCCGCTGCAGGCGCAGCGAAGCGCAACCCTCGAAAGCCAGCATGTGGATGCCGTTCTGCTGGCCGAAAAGGGCGCGTTCGTTCCGGGAGAAACAATTACGGTCGGCCTTCTTCTCCGGCATGAACCGGACTGGCATACGTACTGGAAATCGACTGCCACCGGTTATGCCACATCCATCGACTGGGATCTTCCGGAAGGTTTCTCGGCCGGACCTATTCAATGGCCCACGCCAAAAGTCTATGAATTCATGGGGGTCATCGAATATGTCTACGAAGGTGAAGTCCTTCTGCTCACGACCCTTCGTACTCCGGAATCATGGGATAAGGACTCGGTAACTCTGGACTTCACTGCGGAGTGGCTCATGTGCGCCGACACCTGCGTTCCCGCTGTAGTGGAGGGGAGCCTTGATCTGCCCGCCATCGCCCCCGCTGAAACGCCGCCACCCGGCGAGCGGCCGGACCTGTTTGAAGAAGCCCGAGAGCAGCTTCCGGCCGGTCCGGACCCCTATGCGATCGAGGCATGGCGCGAAAATAACTCCGTTTTTCTCCGGGTAAAAGGCGACACACCGCAGGATCTTGTCTTCTTCGATGCATCCGGAAAGTTGCGTCCCGAAGCCGAGACGCCCCTCGTCAAGGCGGCTAGGGACCGCGTAACGCTCCGGCTCACCAAGGACAAGGCCGCGGCGCAGTTGCCGGAGCGGCTGGAAGGTGTCCTTCGAGCGAACAAGGGATGGCCTGCCCTCGGGGACAGGCCCGGTCTCGTCATCGACGTGCCCGTCGCGGCGACGGCCCCGCCGGATTTTGTCTCCGGAGACACTGGCGCGACGGATGATGCCGGAATTCTCCCCCTTCTCGGCCTCGCCTTTGCCGGTGGACTCATCCTCAATCTCATGCCCTGCGTTTTCCCGGTCCTCGGCATCAAAGTGATGGGGTTCGTCGGCCAGGCCGGCGAAGAACGCGGGCGGGTCATCGCACATGGACTGGTCTTCACGGCGGGGGTTCTGTTGTCCTTTTGGCTTCTCGCGATTGTCCTTCTTTTGCTGCGCTCCGGCGGAGAGGAACTGGGCTGGGGTTTTCAGCTTCAGTCGCCCATATTTGTCTTTCTTCTTACGCTCTTTCTATTCGCCTTCGCACTGAACATGAGCGGGCTCTTTGAGATCGGGCAGTCCGCCGTCGGCGTCGGATCCAACCTTACCGCCAAGGGAGGATTCGGAGGCTCCTTTTCCAGTGGCATTCTCGCCACCGTGGTGGCGACTCCCTGTGCCGCTCCGTTTCTCGCGCCGGCCCTTGGCGCGGCTCTGGCCCTTCCCCCGGCCACGTCCCTCCTCCTTTTTACCGGTATCGCCGTCGGTCTCTCCAGCCCCTACCTATTGCTTTCCATTTTCCCCGGCCTCGTCCGCAAGCTGCCGCGTCCGGGGCCGTGGATGGAAACCTTCAAACAGCTCATGAGTTTCCTTCTCTACGGGACCGTCGCTTACCTTGTCTGGGTTCTTGCCGGTCAATTGACCGAGGGCGCCGGCTATGGGACCTTTGCCCTGTTAAAGGCGCTCTTCGCGCTGGTCCTTCTTGCCGTCGGCTTATACGTTTACGGACGTTGGGGGGCTTTCCACCGCCCCAGACCGATACGCCGGGCCGCTAAGGCTGCCACCGTCCTCCTCTGCCTCGGGGCCGTCCTCTACGGGCTTCCGGAGGGCGATGCCTCCCGGGCGGCGGCCGCCCGGCTTGATTGGCAGAAATGGGAACCCGGAAAGGCCGAGGAGCTGGCCGCTGACGGACAAACCGTCTATGTTGATTTTACCGCCCGTTGGTGCGTGACCTGCCAGACCAACAAGGCAACCGTATTCGGTTCCAAAAAGGTCCGTGATTTCATCCGCGATAACGAAGTCGCCCTTTTGAAGGCCGATTGGACGCAGCGCGATGACCGCATCAGCGAGGCTCTCGCCCGCTACGACCGTTCCGCCGTTCCCTTTAACCTCGTCTACAGGCCCGGAAACGCGGATGACCCAAGAGTCCTTCCTGAAATCCTTACGCCGGGCATTGTTCTCGAAGCCCTCGAATAGGAGGAAACAGGGTTCCTGACCCGGCTCTTCAAGCTTGCCAAATGCGGCGACGGAAATTTACCTGCATCGTCAAAGAAGAGGGCAGAAATGGAAAAAATTATCGATGTACAACCTGGACAAACCATTCTTGAGCAAGGAGAGGAGGGTTCCGGTTTTTTCGTTCTGAAAAGTGGAACGCTGGAGGTCTACAAGGATGACGTATTGCTCGCGGTTATTATGTACCCGGGAACCATTTTCGGAGAGATGGGGGATATTCTCGGGCGGCCTCGCTCCTGTAGCGTACGGGCGAAAAACCAGGCCAAGATCGCCTACTATGAGATTGACTCCCTGGACAGCCTCGTCCGCTCCAATCCGGAAATCGCGGTCAAGCTCATCCGCACCCTCGCGAGCCGACTCGACCGCACCACCCAGAAGCTGATCGACACGGCCCGCGAAAATCCTCTCTGGACGACTAAATAAGCTTTCTTACCGGCTTCCCTTGCACGGGAGGAACAAGGAGGCATTTTATTTACTATGAAAACAATTTTCTCCCTCTCCCTCTGTCTCCTCCTTCCTATGAGCCTTCTTGGTAAAGACCCGGTCGCCGTCGGCACAGACGCCCCTTCGGCAAAACTTCCCGCCCACACGGGCGAAACCGTCGACCTTGCCGACCTTTACGCCGAAGCCCCGGTCCTCGTCTACTTCTATCCCAAGGCGGATACCCCCGGATGCACAAAACAAGCCTGCAATCTCCGCGACCACTTTAGCGAGCTGAAGCGGGAAGACATTCGGGTCGTCGGTGTCAGCATGGACGACGTGGAGGATCTCAAGGCCTTCAGCGCGAAATACGATCTGCCTTTTCTCCTCGTCAGTGACAAAGAGGGGAAGCTGGGCAAGCAATTCGGCGTCGGGAGTTACATGGGCATGGCCTACAAACGGCAGAGCTTTCTTGTCGTCGACGGGGAAATCGCCTGGCGGGACCTCAGCGCCAGTCCTGCAAGTCAGACGGCGGACGCCCTCGCCGCATGGGACAAGCTGAAGTCGGATTCCTGAGGGTGCCGGCTGTCTTCGCCCACCCGCTCCTTGCTGTCCTCCTCCTCGGGGGCACGGCTTTCCTAAACGCAGACCCGGCCCCACCCCTTACCCCATCTCCATTGACGGAGGTAATGGCGGAGGCCAATCGATCACGCAAACCGGTCCTCGTGGCCTTTCTCGGTCCCGACTGGTCGCTTGCCAGCCGCAAATTCAGGGGCCGCGTTCTTCAAAGTGAGGCTTTTAGGCGCTTTGCCGGACCACATATCCTCTATTGGCCGGTACTCGCCCGCCGGCAACCCAAACTGAAAAAGCAGGAGCGAGCCCGCCTCCAGGCGCTGGTCATCCACTTCGACATCAAGACCTATCCGACCCTGCTTGTTCTCGACCCGGACGGCACCGAGCGGCTCCGTCATGGCTACCGGGAAATGTCGGGAGAAGAATATGTGCGCCTGCTAAAGGCGCTTCTGCCGCCGGATTCCTGATTTCAGTGGATTAATTGCCGGGACTCAGCGGTCGCTTTCCAGATAAGGCTCGTAAAGGCCTTCCAGCCGCGCCGGAAGACTGGCGACCAGATGAATGCCATCCTCTTCGGCGCGTTCCTCCCGCACCGCCCCTTCGGCGTGGAGGCGGCTTACCAGTTCGTACCGCTCAAAAGGAAGGCGCAGGCGCAGGGTTCGGCGCTCGTAGGCAAGTCCTTTGTCAAAGGCCTCGAGCAGGGCCGGCAGGCCATCCCCCCTCACTGCGCTGACAGGAAAAGCCCGCCTCGGGTTCCGGCTCAGCTTCGGGGGCCGGGCACAGCGGTCCATTTTGTTATAGACCGTCAGGATCTGCTTCTCCTCCGCACCGAGTTCGCGTAGAACGGCGTGCGTGGTTTCGAGATGCTCCTCATATTCGGAATTGCTGGCGTCCACGACATGGACGAGGAAATCGGCGAGGACCGCTTCTTCCAGCGTAGCCTTGAAGGCATCCACCAATTGGTGGGGGAGGCGACGGACAAAGCCAACCGTGTCGGTAAGGAGCAGTTTTTGCCCCGACGGGAGCCGGAGTTGCCGGGTCGTGGGATCGAGCGTTGCGAAAAGCTTGTCTTCGACGAAGACTGAGGAACCCGTTAGCGCGTTCAGGAGAGTGGACTTGCCCGCGTTCGTATACCCGACCAGCGCGGCCGTCGGGACCGGGACGCGCGCGCGTTGTTTGCGCTGCACTTCCCGGTGGCGAATGACGGCGTCGAGCTCCTCTTTCAGGCGCGCGATCCGGGTCCGCACCATGCGGGCGTCCAGCTCAATCTGGGCCTCGCCTTCCCCCCGCTGGGTAACGGCGCCGCCGCCGCGCTGTCGGCTCAGGTGCGTCCAGGCATTCTTGAGCCGCGGAAGCGAATGCTCCGCGCGGGCAAGTTCCACTTGGAGGACCGCTTCCCGCGTCCGCGCCCGGCTGGAGAAAATATCGAGGATGACTTCCTGGCGGTCGATGACACAGACTGTGCTTGCCGCTTCCCAGTTTCGCTGTTGAGCCGGGCTCAATTCGGTGTCGAGAACGAGGCAATCCGCCCCCGCTTCATTGGCCCGCGCGATGATCTCCCCGGCCTTCCCGGAACCGGTGTAGAAGCGTGCCTGCGGTTGCCGGACGCGCACGAGTTCCCGACCAGCGACACCGATCCGGAGCGTTTTGACAAGTTCCTCCAATTCATCGAGAAGGTTGGCTGCCTCCGCCTCCGACTCTCCGACCGTATATACGCCGACAAGATAGGCGCGCTCGACCATTTTTGGTTTTTCTCTTACATCAAACATCTTCAGGAGAATCGAAGACGTCCTCCCACAACAGGTTCGTCGCCATCTTCCCGAACTGTCAATTCCGTCGCGATTTTCAGGAACTTTACAGCCTTGTGGATGACGAAGCGAAAAGGCTTTACCCCTGAACCCAACTGGCAAGGGGAAATCCCCAGCTGGCTTCCCGTCTGCCAGGCCCTTGCAAGCCCATGCTTGCAAGGGCGCTTTTTTTTCAAGACCGTTGCCCGGCAGCATGCTGGACGGGAAACAAATTCTGATCCTGGAAGACGAAAGCCTTCTCCGCAAGGGCCTCTGCCGCTTTCTTGAGGAGGACCAGGGGGCGGACTGCTTCCCGGCCACCTCCCTCACGGAGGCGCGCAACCTCCTTGCCGAATTCCAACCGGATTTCGCTCTCCTCGATATCCACCTTCCCGACGGCAACAGCCTCGACCTGTTCGAGGAACCCGGCTTTCCCGAAACCACTGTTGTCGTCGTCATGACCGCGCAGGGCGGGATTGCCACCGCCATCGATGCGATCAAGCGAGGAGCGAAGGATTACCTTTCCAAGCCTGTTGAGCCGGAGGCCCTGCCCATGCTGTTCCACCGACTCGCCCGGGAATCCTCCCGGGAGCGCATCGACCAGTTCACAAAGGAGAAAGAGGCCTCGCTGCAGAAAGGCCTCTTTGTCGGCGAACGGCTCCGCGCCATCGAGAATCAGCTCGAAAAGATCCTCAAGGCGGACCGGCGCCTGCAGAGCAATCTCCCGCCCGTTCTCATCGAGGGGGAAACCGGGACCGGGAAATCCACCATTGCGCGATGGCTGCATCGGAACGGCCCGCGGGCGAAAGAAGAACTCATCGAGATCAATTGCTCCACACTGCCGGAATCCCTCGCCGAATCGGAGTTGTTCGGCCATGAGAAAGGCGCCTTCACCGATGCACGCAAGGACCGTATGGGCCTGTTTGAAGCCGCTGCTGGTGGGACTCTCTTTCTTGACGAAATCGCCAGCCTCCCCTTTTCCCTTCAGGCAAAAGTCCTCACGGCCATCGAGGACAAGCAGATTCGTCGCCTCGGCGGCAACCGGAGTCGCCCCGTCGACGTCCGCCTGATTACCGCCTCTCTTCTTCCACTTGCCGACCTTGTCGCCGAAGGTCGCTTCCGCGGGGATCTCTACCACCGCCTCAATCTGCTCAATCTTCATATCCCGCCCTTGCGCGAGTATCCGGCCGATCTACCTGATCTCGCCGACCATATTCTCGCCGAGTTGCGCAAACGCTACCAGCAACCCGAGCTGCGCCTCTCCCCGACTGCCCACGAGCAGCTTCTTCAATATGACTGGCCGGGGAATATCCGCGAATTGATGCATGAGTTGGAGCGCTCCCTTATTTTCTCGGAATCCGGCGAACTCGACCTCGCCCACCTGCCCAACCTGTCCGCGCCGGGTTCCTCCGCCGCGAATCCCTCCACCCTCCTGAACCCCGCATGGGTCCTGCCGGAAGATGGATTTCAGTTTGAGGAAGAGCTGGAGCGCCTCACCGCTGCCGTCCTGCACCTGGCCCTTGATGCCGAAAAGGGGAATGTCTCCTCCGCCGCCCGCCGTCTCGGCGTCTCCCGCGACTTTCTCCGGTACCGCCTGCGCCAGCACAGCGGGTGATTTTCCCCGCTCCGCTCGCCAACAGCGCTTCCGATTGGGGAAAATTCCCCGATATGCGGATAAGGAGACCGGTAAATATCTGCGGATGAAAATTTTAAGTTATTGTAGAATAGGATTTTACGAATAATAACAAGACCTTTGGCATGGCGACTGCAGCTGAAATTCTATCTCCACAATCTGAAAATCCAACCTTCAACGAAAAGAAAAACCAATATGAAAAAGATCCTCCTTCCCCTCACTGCGCTCGCCCTTGTTTGCAATGGTGCGCTCACTCAAGGAACGCCGCCGGAGAATGCCCCGCCTACACGACCTCCGGACTTCACGCCGGGCATGCCTCCGGACATGGAAATTCCCGAGGAAATTCTCGATCTCCATGCCGAAGTGAAAATGCTCCGAGATGAAATCCGCGAATCGCGGCAGGCCGTCATTGAAGAACTCGGTGACGACACCACCCGCGACGAGATTGCTGCCGCCCTCAGCGCATGGCGCGATAACAACAGTAGCACCATCGAAGAGATGCGCGCCCTTGCCACCGAACTACGGGATGCCATCCGGGAGAACCGCCCAGGACCGGGCGGTTTTGAAGTTCCCGAGGAAGTGGTCAGCCTGCGCAAAGAATTGCAGGAAAAGCGTGGTGCTCTCGCCGAGAGCCGTCGCGCCGTTGTCGAGGCCCTCGGCGAAGAGGCCACCGACGCGGAAATCCGCTCTGCCATTGCGCAATGGCGCGAGGACAATGCCGATGCGATCGCCCAAACACGCTCCCTAGCCGCGGAAGTCCGCACATGGTTTCGCGCCAACCGCCCCGAGCGTCCCGGAAACGGAGGGCCTCCCGCCCATGTGTTGCAGCGGCGGGCCGCCTTCAAGGACAACGCCCGGAACATCGCTCGGAACCGCCAACAGATGGCCGGTCAGCTCCGTAATGCCGAAAATGAGGAAGAGCGGAAGCAGATCGTGCAGAAATTCCGGGAAGAACAGCGTCAGCTCATCCGCGAACGCAGGGAGCTGAAGCGTCAGGAACGCCAGGACCAGGTCGGCGCCGGTGGAGATCGCCGGCCTGGTGGCTGAGGCCTATCGCGCCACCCTGTGGCTGTTCTTGCCAACCGGAGGCGGACGGAACCTTTCCGTCCGCCTCTTTTTTCCAATCCTCCTTTCTTCTCCACTTCCATGACGTTACGCCCTTCTCCTCTCCTGCCCTGCCTCGCTTTCTTTTTGCTGATAAGGACAAGCCCGGCGGCGGAAACCGGTTCCGAAAGGGAAAAAGAGGAGCCGCTTTCATGGGAAGCGATCATCGCCGAAAGCGACGGCTTGCACCGGTTCAGCGAGGATCCGCTCGCCGAAGTTCTGCCTCCGCCCTCTCCGTGGACTTTTAGTACAAGCCTGGCCGCCGGACACGGCTACAGTGACAACTTCCTGAAAACCCTGTCGGCTTCCGCGAGTTCCTTCCTGCGCCTCAGTGGCGACCTTTACCTTACCCGCCTGGACGAGGCAGGCTCCTTTACCGCCCTCCTTTTCGGAGAATACCATCGTTACCTTCAGGCCGGGAGAGGTGCCGATGAGGAAACCATTCTCTTCGGTCTCCTCACCTGGGAATGGTTTACCGCCAGCGGCGGAATCCACGGGATCGAAGCAGATATCTTCTTCGGCGACCAGATCTTCGACGCCGCCCTCCTCGATCTCCAGGAACCGACCGGCGGAAGCTTTCGCCAGCTGCGTCCCGGCGTCCGCGCATTTACGGAGTGGCCCATCGGACAAAAGGATGTCCTCCGCTGGGAACTCGGCCTGCGGCGGACCTGGTACGGGGATTCCCTCGAAAATTACACCCGCCCGGAAATCCGCCTCGAATGGGTCCGTACGGCCACCCCAAAGCTTGAATTCACCTCCGCCGTCGAAGCTGCGGTGGAACACTACGACCATCGCCTTGCCCGCGAGGCCAACGGACTCCTTCCGGTCGGTTCCGAGACCCTGCGCCTGAAAGTCCTGTCCCTCGAACAGGAACTGGACTGGGACCGCTTCCCTCTCCGCTTCACGGACCTGCGCGGGAAGGCCGGACTGCGTTTCGAATCCGACCGAACCGGCCACTACGACGGCAACCGGACCCTGTGGGCCTCCCTTTCCCTGCATTTCCGGATCGGGGCGGCCGAACTGGATCTTCGCGCCCGCTGGCAGAACCGCGTCTACAGCGATCGTCAGGTCGGGTTTCTCGATGACCGCGCCCTGCGCCAGATTTTCCGCGGGATCGAGCTCGAGCTTACGGTTCCCTTGTACCGCCGGTGGGACCTGCATTTGCAGGCCGAAAGCAGCGAATTTTCTTCCCGCGATACCTCCAGTAACTACAGTGAAAACCGCGTCTACGGGGCTCTGCGCTGGACGTGGTAATTTCCTTCATGGCCTCCGCAAAGCATCATTCCTCCCGGCCCGCCCTCTCTCGCATCCGGTGGCTTTTCGTCCTCCTCGGAATGGGCGTTCTCGTCATTTTCAGCGGCCTTCTGCTGCTTGTCCTTTTCTTTGTACGGGCGGAGATGCGCGATCTCGTCCTGCAGCGGGACGCCACCCTGCTGGGGAGCGTGGCCCAGCGTCACTACGAGGAAAGCAAGCCCATCCGGTTGCCGGAACTGGACCTGCTTGGGCTCGCAGTGGAATCAAGCGAACTGCGGGGTGTCATCGGAGTACGGGTCTATGCCCCGCCGGGAAAGTTAATCGCCCGCGCCCCGGACGCACTGTTCCCGGCCAGCCTGAGCGAGGAACGCGTGGCAACCCTCCGCGGGGGCCGGCCGGTCACGCGCTTCTTCCCCGATTTTCCGCTCGAAAGCCTTTTCAGCGACGCCGCCGTCGACAGGTCCGAAGAGACGGCCCCCACCGCGCTTCTCGAAGTCATCGCCCCCCTTCGGAATGCGGAAGGTGAAACCGCCGCCGCTGTTCAGTTCTGGATCGACGGTGCCGATGTGGCGGCGGAATTCGTCAGCCTTGACCAATCCCTCGCCGGAATCGCCCTCCTTGTTCTCGGCGGTGGCGGCGGCCTCCTCGTCACAATCCTCGTTCTTGCCCGCAGGCGCCTGCAGGGCATGGCCGTCCTCCTCGCGGAGCGCAACCGTTCCCTCGAAAAAGCCAATACCGAGTTGGCCCGGGCAGCCCGGACTTCGGCCATCGGTTCCGTCACCAGCCACCTCTTCCACGGGTTGAAAAATCCCCTCGCCGGCCTGCAATCGTACCTGCGCCTGACCTCCGGAGACGAGGAGGCGGTGGCCCTGACGCAGCGCATGCAGGCGCTGATCAACGAAACCCTCGAGGTCATACGCGAGGAGGAAAGCGGGCACGGCATCCGCCTCGACCTCGCCGAATGGGCGGAGGTTTTCCGGGAGCGCCTGGAGCCCGAAATCCGCAACCGTCCCGTCACCCTGACCCTCCGCCACAAGGGCGAGGGGAAATTAATCAATGCCCGGGGTCGGCTGCTCCTTCTCGTACTGCGGAATCTTGTCGAAAATGCCGCGGAGGCGGTTCCGGAAAACGGCTGGATTGAAGTCCTTCTGGAAGGCCGTCCGGAAGGCATATCGGCAACGGTCTCCGACAACGGTCCGGGCCTGCCCGCCGCGATCACGGCCCACCTCTTTGAACCGGTCCGCAGTGGGAAGGAAAACGGGACCGGAGTCGGCCTCGCCATCGCCGCCGTCATCGCCCGCCACATTCCCGGGAATCTGCGCCTTGTCGAAACCGGGCCGACGGGTACCACTTTCACCATCGAATGTACGCCATGAAATGTTCACTCCACCTACTCCTCCTTCTGCCTGTTCCCGTTTGCCCTGCCGCGGCGGAGGACCTTGTCCCGGAATGGGCGTTCATGTCGGGGGACATCGTCTTCAGCTCCCCCGCCATCGGCCCCTTGGGGGGTGTCCATTTCGGAAGCCGGGACGGGAATCTCTACTGCGTGAATCCGGACGGAAGCGCGCGCTGGATTTTCAAGGAAGCCGGCGACTGGATCGACAGCTCCCCTTCCGTCGGCGCCGACGGCTCGGTCTATGTCGGTTCATGGGATCATTCCTTTTACGCCCTCAACCCGGAGGGTTCCCTCCGCTGGAGTTACGCCACCGGCAGCGCCATTCTCGGGTCCCCGGCCCTCGATGGGAAGGGCCGTGTTTACACCGGCTCCATGGACGGTTTTATGTATTCCTTTTCTGCTACGGACGGTTCCCTGCGTTGGATTTACCCTGATCCCGCCACCACCCTTCCCGAGGGCGGGATCGAGGCCGGCCCGGTCCTCGATTCCGACGGCGACACCCTGTACTACGGAAATGACAACGGGACGTTCCGCGCTGTCGCCACCGCGGACGGCTCCCTTCTTTGGTCTTTCGATGTGGCATCGGTGCATCCACCGGACGGCGCGACCAGCATCGGCTTTGCCAACGCCGCCGCCCTCGACGAGGCAGGCAATGTCTACGTCGCCTGCCAAAACGGCTATCTCTATGCCCTCGACGGTGAAGACGGCCGCCTGCGCTGGTCCTTCCCGGCCACGGAGGGCATCCTCGCCAGTCCCGCCGTCACAGAGGACGGGACCGTTGTCTTTCCTTCCAAGGACGGATACCTGTACGGAGTCGACATTGAGGGCTTTCAGGTTTTCGAGTCCTTCATTGGTGACGTTTTTTACTGCAGCCCCGCCCTCGACGCGGAGGGCAATATTGTCATCGCCGGCTACTCCGGTTCCGCGGAAACCGGAGAATCGACGACTTTGTTCGTCCTCGACGCAGAAGGCACCCCGCTACGGGAATTTATCCTCGACGACTACAATGATTCCTCGCCGAACCTGGCTCCGGACGGCAGCCTCTACATCGGGGCCCATGACGGCAATCTCTACAAGTTTCCGGGCGGCGCGGAACTTCAGCAAAACGCTCCGTGGCCGCGTAAAGGTGGATCGCGTTACCAGAACGGCTTCTCCGAAACCAATCGGCACGGCGACCTGCTCGACTCCTTCCCGGCCATCGAGTATGCGGAAGACGGTTGGGCGCGCCTGAGCTGGTTTGGAAGCGGGTGGATGCGACCGGAGGGCCTCCCGTGGATCCGACACCTCGATCACGGCTACCTCTATACCCTCCCCGATCCGCCGCAGGCGTCCTGGTTTTACGATCCCTCCCTCGGTGGTTATCTCTACAACGCCGCCGACCTCGGAAATTACCTCTACCGGGCCGCTCCGGCCTCGTGGCTCTTTCACGTTCCCGGGACAACCGTCGCCGGCGAGCGCTGGTTTTTTGAATTTGCGACCTCCGCATGGCTGACCACCGATCCCTGAAAACGGAAGCTGCTCACATAAAAGCCCCGCCGGTTACGGCGGGGCTTTCATTACCCTAACTTGCTTGTCCCCGAATTCACCTCGGTGGGGGACACAGCTATTTGATACCCAACTATATGATAATGGAGGAAACCCCGTTTCGCTCGTCCCGTTGCAGAAAAGCGATTTTTTTTGCCAGGGGGAAGGAAGCGGCCTCTTTTCAGCGGCAACCGCATGCGATACCTGATCCTTCTCTTTGGCGTCTACTGCTGCTCCACATCCGTCATCTTTATTAAAATCGGAACGACCGACCCGATCGTTCTTTCCGCCTATCGCCTTCTTCTGGGCGGCCTTTTTCTCAGCCCCCTCCTGGTCGCGGCACGGCGACATTTCCTCACCTACAGGCCCGCGGAGTTGCTGCGCCGGGCCCTTCCGCCCGCTCTCT
Source organism: uncultured Puniceicoccaceae bacterium (assembly GCA_964345345.1). Classification (GTDB taxonomy): domain Bacteria; phylum Verrucomicrobiota; class Verrucomicrobiia; order Opitutales; family Oceanipulchritudinaceae; genus Oceanipulchritudo. Next base: position 19,756 of record CAYFRH010000003.1, read on the forward strand.
TTCTCGCCGTCCACTTCATCACCTGGATCATGGGCGCGCGCATGACCCCGTCCGCCAACGCCTCCCTCCTTGTGAACATGGTTCCGGTGGTGATGCCGCTGCTGCTGTACTTCATTCTTCACGAAGCGGTGACCCGTCGGGAGGGATGGGGTACCCTGTTCGCACTCGCCGGGGTGATCCTCCTTGGCTTCGGCGACTTCAATTTCAGTCCGCAATATGCCGCCGGGGACGCCGTCTGTTTTCTCTCCATGCTCCTTTATGCCTTCTACCTGATCCACGGACGAAAGAACCGCGACCTGCCCAGTATCTACCTTTATGTCATTCCCGTTTATCTGCTTGGCGGCCTCGTCTGTCTCGCTATCGCGGCCGTTCTGGATCTTGCCGGAAGGCCCACCACGTGGCTGGGCACAAGCACCGAAACTGAGTGGCTCTCCATCCTCGGGCTGGCCTTGATCCCGACCGTGCTTGGCCATTCCATTATCAATTGGGCCCTCGGCAGGATCCGCGGGCAGGCCGTCGTGATCATCAATCTCAGTCAGTTCATTTTTGCCGGGGTAATGGGATTCGCCTTTCTTGGCGAAATCCCCCATTCCGTCTTTTATCTCGCTTCCGCTCTCGTCGTGGGCGGTGCCGTCATAGTCGTCCGGGAATCCGTCCCCAAAGCCCCCTGACAGACCCGCCATGAAACTACGCGCCTTTGCCCAGGCTCTCTGCCTCTTCCTTCTTCTTTTAGCTCCGGTCGTTTTCCTGCTGGTTTCCCAACGCGACCCGGCACCCCCCATCGGAAGCGATTCAAGACAAAACCCGTCCGCCCCCACCGGCCAAGATCCACCCGGTCCCGCGCCTTCGGAATCTCTTTCCCCACCCGAGCCAGACGGGATCGTGGACTGGGAAACGGTCATGATCGGGCTCCGGCAAGCCGATGGTCCGGCTGCGGAAAAAAAGCGGCTGCGCGGTTTGCGGGAATGGCTGCAATCCCTCGGACCTGCGACCGCCGTCCAGGAAATCCGGCGCTTCCTCGACAGCGGCGAAAACACCTCCCTTGCGCAACGTTTCCGCGTCGGGCCTGGCGGCAAACTAGTGGGCGCCCCGTCCCTGCGCTCCACCTTGCTCGACTGGCTCGGACGGTGGAATCCCGAAGCGGCGGCTACAATTGGCCGCGGCGAACTCACCTCCGCCGGTACGGCTCTTCCCCCTTCCGAGTATGTCCTCCACTTGCGGAATGTCGCATGGGCCTCCGCCGGGGACCGCCCCCGCGGTTCCGACAGGACCTTCCTCCTTACCCACACGCGGGCTCTGTTGCGCCATGATCCTTGGATGCGGGACCCCACGGCCGCCGTAGCGGAAGCCATGGATGTCGTGGTTTACCTCGAAGCGGTCTCGCTCCTTCCGGAAGTAACCGGACTTCTGCAAAAGGATAACCCGCCGGGGATGCGCGCCGCCGCCGCCCTCGGCCTTGAACGGCTTGTCGACCGCCGTCCCCTCGAGGTTTTGCCGGAACTGATGGAGGCGGACGTTCCCTCCGTTCAACGCGCTTCCTCCTTTGCCCGCCTGCACGCCGGGAATGCGGAGGCCCGCCGCTTATTGCGGGCCTACCTCAACAGCGCCTCCATCCGCGAAAGCGAAAAACGGACGTTTCTCGACTACTACCCCAACCTTAACAACGCGATCTCCCACAACCTTCTCAGTCGTCAATTTCTCAATACAGACCTTGTTTCCGCCGACAAACGTCTCCGGGCCGCCGCCGCCATGGTTGAGCAATGGCTCGAAGCTCCCGCCCTGTCCGGCCTGTATCCGCGATTGAAGGAAACCAAGCGCCGGCTCCAGCGACAAATGCACGGAAAACCCGCTCCATGAGCAGATTCACCGTTGTCAAAGGCACTCTCCCTTCTTTAGTCCTGTAGTTATGCGGCTGGACCGGTACATCGCCAAGTCAAGGATCGTCGAGATTCAATCCACGGATCTGCAGGGAGCCATTCTCGAGTTGCTCAATGTAGCCACCGCGAGGCTACAGGAGAACTTCAATACCAAAAAGATCGTCAATCAGCTCATCACCCGGGAAAAGACCATGACCACCTACCTCGGGAACCGGGTGGCGATGCCGCACATTCGCCTCCGCATGAAGCGGCCATACCTCTTCGCCGTCGGCCGCGTTCCGGAGGGACTCGATTTCGAGGGCCTCGAGGAATATCGCCACATCCGCCTGCTTTTCCTCCTTCTCGCTTCCGAGGAAGAGAAGCATTACCTCAATGTTTTAGCCTCGCTCGCCCGCCTCTTCCGCGATGGCGACCTCGTCGAAAACATCGTCGCCTCCCCGGACACAAAAACCCTTCGCGAACGCGTCATCCTCGGCTTCAGCGGACTCCTTGCCAAACCGGAACGCCGGCAGACCCGCTTCAACCGCATTCTCCTGCGGGAGGCCGCCAAAGTGGCCCGGGATTCCAAATGCTCCGCGATCCTCCTCTTCGGAGACACCTTCGCCGGCGGCATTGAAGGAACACAGGGCTTCCCCGATTTCCGCACCATCCTCGTTACCCGCGCCGCCGCCGACCGCACTCCCGACAGTGACCAGATCGAAAGCTCCATCGAGGTGCGCTCCTACTCCCGTCAGCGCCTTTCCCAGGCCCGCAGCGCCATTTTGATCGGCCTCACGCGCGGCCTCTTCAAGCATAACGATCGTCTCCTCTGCGTCGGTGGCGTCCCCTCCAGCAATCAACTCGACACCCTCATGGTCGTCGATATTGAACGCGAATTCCAGAGCGTCATCGACCGCGAAAACGATCTCCTCCCTCCAAGTGTGAAGATTGAGGTCCTGGAAAGAATGATCGCCATCGCCACCGAGCTCTCCGTGGAAGGCCGCGAGGGGAAACCAGTGGGAACGCTTTTCGTCATCGGAGATACCGATAAGGTCAATACCATGGTCAAGCCGCTCGTCCTGAATCCGTTCTACGGCTACCGGAAGGAGGACCGCAATATCCTCAATCCCTTCATGGACGAAACGATCAAGGAGTACTCCGTAATCGACGGCGGCTTTGTCATCCGCGGGGACGGCACCATTGAATCAGCCGGTTCCCTGATTCACGCCCCTGCCGAATTCTACGATAACCTCCCTTCCGGTTTCGGCACCCGCCACTCCGCCGCCTCCGCCGTCACCAAAGCCTCCGATTCCGTCTCCATCTGTGTTTCCGCCTCCACCGGCCAGGTCACCCTTTTCCGCAAGGGCGTCATGTTTCCCCTCCTCGAGAAGCCCATCGGGGCAAACAGTTAGTCGGACGGGTCAAACCTGTCGGAGGGGTCAGACCTGTCGGACCTGTTGGACAATCGACTCGGCAAGTTTAGGGCCGATGCCCTCGACCTCCTGCAGATCGGCGGCGGTCGCCTTGCGCAGCTTCTCAAGGGAGCCGAAACGCGCGAGAAGGAGGCGGCGCCGTTTCGGCCCCAACCCGGGAAAATCATCAAGGACGGATTCCCGCAGCTTCTTCCGCCGCAATTCGGCATTGTAGCTGTTGGCATGGCGGTGGGCCTCGTCGCGGAGATTTTGCAACAAGAGACGTCCGGGATGATGGCCGGGCAACTGGAGTGCCTCGCGACCGTCGCTGAAAACAACCATCTCCTTTTTCTTTGCCAATCCGATCAGGGGCGGAGGTTCGATGCCGCGTTCAAGGAAAGCCCGCAAGGCGGAAGCAACCTGACCGGCCCCTCCGTCGATGACGATCAGGTCGGGAAAAGCGCTTCCTTCGCGCTGCAGGCGCGCGTAGCGGCGGCCCACGACCTCGCACATGGCCCGGAAATCATCATTCCCGACGAATCCCTTGATCTGGTAGCGGCGATACTGCTTCCGGTCGGGCTTTCCATTTCGGAAGTGGACCATGGAGGCGACGCAGAAACTTCCCGAGATATGGGAAATGTCGAAACACTCCATACGCCGGGGGACCTGGTCGAGCCCCAGAGCCTTGCGCAGTTCCTCGAGCGGTTGCGCGGGCTCGGAAAGGAGGGGAGCCGCGTGCGTGAACTTCCGCGTCCGTTCCGTCGTCCGCCGCAGAGCGGCCACGACGTCGCGCAATTCGGCGGCACGCTCATAGTTGCGTTCCTCCGCAGCCCTGCCCATCTGCTCCTCCAGATCGGCAATCCACTCGCGCGACTTTCCCTCCAGAAAGGAGCAGGCGGCTTCGACCCGTTGCCGGTATTCGAGGACCGTGACCACGTTCGTGTGGCCGTAAAGCTCCGCGCGGGCATCATCATAGAGACGCCAGCGACCGTCCTCCAATTGCTGCGGATGAGCATCCCCGAGGAGAATGCCGAATTTCAGGCGCATCTCCTGCAGGGTACGACGCAAGAGCCCGCTGTGCGCGAAGGGCCCAAAATAAAGAGAGCGGTCCCCGCTCCGGAACCGGACAAGACGGAAGCGGGGAAGCGGAATGGCGGGATCCACCCGCACGTGCAGGAATCGTTTGTCGTCGGTGAAATCCGTGTTGTATCTGGGCCGCCACTCTTTGATAAGGCGGCCCTCGAGGAGGATCGCCTCGCTGTCACTACGGGTTTCCAGGGTCTCGAAGTCCGCGATCAGGTCGAGCATGGCCGCAACTTTGGGTTGCTCGATCCGGAAGCGACGCGAAGGCTGGAAATAGGAACCGACTCGTCGCTTCAGGTTTTTCGCCTTGCCGACGTAAAGGACGCTCCCGGTACGATCTTTCATGAGGTAGACTCCGGGGGATTCCGGCAGTTGCCGGACTTTTTCCTTCAACTTACTCGGCTCCGCTACTGGCATCGTAACAACTTCTCCATATAGTTTTGATTGAGATGAAAAACAATACCTCTGCAACAACAAGATCCCCGGCCTTCTTATGAGTTCCCCTCGCAAGGCGGAATTGCTCGCGATCGGCGACGAACTGCTCAACGGCCTGCGGGAAAACTCCCACTTGACCTGGCTTGGCGGCTTGCTCGCCGATACGGGCCTGCCCCTGCACTGGGGAACGGAATTGCGCGATGAAGCGGAGGAGATGATCCCGGGCTTCACGCAGGCCCTCGACCGGGCCGACCTTATTCTGGTCACCGGCGGCCTCGGGCCGACTTCCGACGATTTCACCGTGGACTGCATGGCCAAAGCTCTCGGACGGGAAATCGAATACAGCAAGGAAGTGGAGGAAACGATCCGCGCCTTTTTCCGGGAACGCGGTCGCGAGCCAACGGAAAACAATTTCAAGCAATGCAACCTCTTGCAGGGAGCGGAGATTCTCCCAAATCCCAACGGCACCGCTCCCGGGCAGTGGATTGGGGTGGATGGGAAAGTGGTTGTTCTTCTGCCCGGTCCTCCGCGGGAGATGCAACCGATGGTCCAAAACCACCTGCTTCCGCGTCTCGAAGAGAAGGGATGGGTCAGCGATAGCGGGAAACCGGTTCGCTTTCGGACCGTCGGCCTCGGCGAAAGCAAAGTCGCGGAACTCCTGCAGCCGCTGTTCGAGGAAGCCGGCGACAAAGCCCGCATCGCTTATTGCGCGCATCTCGGGTATGTCGATGTGCGGCTGCACCCGGTTGAAGGCGGGCTTTCCGCAGCGGAACTGCGCAATCTCGGGGAACGTTGCCGTGAATTGCTCGGGGATAATTTTCTCGGCTACGGGGAACCGGACATGGCCTGTCTTATCCTGCGACAGCTCCGCTCCCTCGGAAAAACCCTCGCCGTCGCCGAGAGCTGTACCGGCGGACTTCTCGCCAGCCGCTTCACCGACGTTGCCGGGGCTTCCAAAGTTTTCAAAGGCGGATTGGTCTGCTATCGGAACGAGGTCAAAGAAAACCTTCTTGGCATACCCGGCTCCCTGCTTGAACAGCACGGGGCGGTCAGCGCTGAATGTGCAGTGGCCATGGCAACGGCGGCGGCGGAGATGATGGAGGCGGACTACACCCTTGCCATCACCGGATACGCGGGCCCGGAGGGAGGAGTGGATACCCCCGCCGGCACCGTCTATCTCGGATTTCACAGTCCCGCCGGAGTCTGGTCCCGAAAAGCGGTCCTCCCCGGCAACCGCATCGCCGTCAAGGAGCGGGCCGTCACCACCGCCCTCGATTTTCTGCGCAGGAAACTCGAGAAAAACAAAATGGTCGACCTGCTCGAAAGCCTCCGCTGCTGAGAGTGTCTTCCATGCCGTCCATGCCCGCGGAAATGCCCACCGATGAACAACGCCTCGCCGAACGCGAGGCGACTGCGGCGGGTCCGGTGGTCATGTACATGAAGTGGCAGGACCTTCTTTTCCTGCACTGGCGGATAGACCCGGAACTCGTACAGGCCACGCTTCCCCCCGGGCTTGTCGTCGACACCTTCGACGGTGCCGCATGGGTCGGGATCGTCCCTTTTTCCATGCAGGGCGTCCGACCCCGCGGTTGCCCGCCCGTTCCCGGTCTTTCCTCCTTCCTTGAATTGAATCTCCGCACCTATGCGGTGGACCGGGCCGGACGACCGGGAGTATGGTTCTATACGCTCGAAACCCACCAACGGCTCGCCGTTTTCATGGCGCGTACTTTCTTTCATCTTCCCTATCGCTATGCCGACATGTACCTCCGGCACACTGGGGATGCGTGGATTCACTACCATTGCCAAAGCCGCCGTAAAGGAGTCCGGCAACCGGGACAGGCCTTCGCGTGGCGGCGGCACGGGACCATCCGGACCGCGGAACCGGGCTCACTGGAGTTCTTTCTTCTCGAACGGTACCGCCTTTTTGCCGGACCCGATCGCAGGAGCCGCCTCTTTAGCGGCCAGGTCCGCCATCGTCCCTACCCGGTGCAGTCCGCCGAACTGGACCTCATGGACACACGACTTTTTCCGTTGCATGGATTTCCGGAACCGGAAGGCCCTCCCGATGCCGTGCATGCGTCCGCCGGGGTGCGGGTGAACGTTCACCCGTTGCGTGGATTGATGTGCGGATAAGCGATCGAAGGCGCTCCCTGCTGCGAGGTGGAGGGAAAGAAGGCCGGCGGATGCGACGCGGCGACAGCCAGCACCGCCGCGTCGAGCAGGTCATCCTCCTTCACCCGGCTCCGTGGAAACCGTGCCATGCCCTCTTCATGTCGACGCTCGTAAGCCGGTATCCACGCGCTTATGATTTCGCGCCGCTGGGCGCGCCCCTCAGCGCTGTGCTTACTCGCGAAGAGGCGGCCGGGCGCAAGGGCGCGGAGACAGACCTCCGGATGCGACTCATCGATAACAGGGAGGAGATCCGGCGAATCCCGAAGCAACTTCGCCACTTCGCGGATCTTTGGAACGAGGTTCCATGCCTGTACGGAAAACCCCTTGCCGGTGCATTGCCGGTGAAGAGCGAGGGCCTCCGCATAGGACGTCGCCTCAATGGCTTCAGCGCAGGGCGGGCTGAAGAGGCTCGCACCCGCACGACCGCCAAGGAAGCGCCGTGCCTCCAAGTCGCAGGCCCGGTCCGCCTGTCCGGGCGGAGCCGTTCCGATCGGCATATCGAGATAAATACGCTCCGGGCCGATCTTCTTGAGAAGCTCCTCCAGCGATTCATGCAGATGAAAGGCCAGATCGCCCCCCGGACACGAGAGGGCGGCGATCCAGCCCGCCCGGCAACCGTCGATTCCTGCGACCATGCCCTCCGCTTTCCCTCTTTCCGCCATATCCCCAAGGTGCCCCTTTCCCAAAGTACGTCCAGCAAAGGAGCCGGAGAGGTAACCTGCCTTCTTGCAATCGGAAGGAGGCCTTCCATATTCCCGACACGTGACGCGTACTCTTCCGAAACCGGAAAAATTCCAGCTGAAAATGGATCAGATGGCCGACCGGCTTGGTCTTGCCGGGCTTTCCGGTGAACCGGGGGAAAAGCTCGCCACCTTCCGGCGTTACCTCGATCAGGCCAATGAGTGGATCAACCGGTACCACCGTTCCGGTGGGAGCGGCTCCCGCGTCGTCCATTGTCGCTCCATCGCCATCGACGTTCTGGTCGGACGCCTCTGCCACGGTGCCATGAAACGGATTGAACGGGAATGTGGCGGGCCGCTGCTCAAAGTCGCCGTTGTCGCTCTCGGTGGCTACGGCCGCTCCGAGTTGTGTCCCTTCAGCGATATCGATCTCATGTTCCTCTATCCCGCTAAGTCGCGGGATCCCGCCTTTTCGCAAAAGCAGCGCCTCTTCAACGACAGTGTTCTTTACCCGCTGTGGGACCTGCGCCTGAAAGTTGGCCACAGTACCCGGACCCCGCGCGAAGCTATCGCCGAGGCCGACGAGGACGTACAAAGCAAGAATGCCATGCTGGAGGCCCGTTTTCTCTGCGGCGACGACGATCCCTTTGCCCGCTTCAGACTCGAGTACGACCGCTTTATCCGGCGCGATAACGTGCGCGCCTACCTGTCTGAGCGGCTCCGGGATCAGGAGGCAAGGCGGGCCAAGTACGGCGGAACCGTCTTTCTTCAGGAACCGGATATCAAAAACGGCATCGGCGGTCTTCGGGACTACCAGAATCTGCTCTGGATGATTCGCCTCCTCGACGACGGGCGCTCCCTCGCCAACCTCGTCGAGAACAAGCTCCTCCTTCCCCGGGAGGCGGAGGAGCTCGAACAGGCGTACGACTACCTTCTCCGGGTCCGTAACGAGTTGCATTTCCGGAGCAAACGTCCCACCGACCTGCTCAACATCGAAAATCAGCCCGGCGTGGCATGGGGCCTCGGGTTCCGGCAGCGTCGCATCTTTCCCCGTGTCGAGGCCTTTATGCGGGCCTATTACAAAGCCGCTTACCGGATCTACCACCTTGCCGGCTACCTTGAACAGCGCCTCTTCCTTAATTCCTGCGGCGGGGTCCGTTTCCAGGAGGTCATTGCCTCAAGAAGGCGAGGAGCTGCCGAGCGCTTTGACGGCTTCCTCGTCGAGGACGGTCGGCTTCTCGCCGAGACTCCCACCACTTTCGAGGAGGACCCGCTCCGCCTGATCCGGGTCTTCCGGCATTTGCAAACCCGCGGAATCGAAGCCGACTTCGACCTCGAACGACTCATTGAGGAAAACCTCGACCTGATCGACAAGAACGTCGTCCACTCCCCCGAGGCCGCCACCGCCTTTCGCGCGATCCTGCAGAACAAAGGGGAGGTCTATCCCGTCCTCTCTCTCATGAGCCGGACCGGCGTCCTTCCCCGCTACCTTCCCGAATGGGAAAAGCTCCATTGCCTCGTTCAACACGAGTACTATCACCGCTACACCGCCGATCAGCATATCCTGAACACCATCCGGGAACTCGACGGCGTCTTTTCCGGCGAGGAGGCGGAACTCACCCGCAGGTACCGGATCGCCCTTGAGGAGAGTTCTCTTCCCGCCCTGCTCTACCTGATTCTCCTTCTTCATGATATCGGAAAATCTCAGGGAATCCGCGATCATGCCAGGAACGGGGTCGAAATTGCCCGGCCCATCCTCAAGCGCCTTCAGGTCCAGGAGGAAGTCCGCGGAAAAATTCTCTTTCTTATCGAACAACACCTGGAAATGGCACGGATCTGGCAGCGCTACGATCTTGATGATCCGGAGACCGCCGATTCCTTCGCCAAGCTCGTCGGGAACGGGGACACCCTCCGCTACCTGTACGTGCTTACTTTCTGCGATGCCCGCGGCACGACCCGCGATCTCTGGAACAGCTACAAGGACAGTCTCCACACCCGCCTCTTCAAGGTCACCCTTCAGCATCTGCATGCTCCGAAAGATGCTCCTCCCTCCCGTCCCATGATCTCCCAGGAAACCATTCTGCAACACCTTGACGGATTTTCCCGCGAGGAAGTGGAAGCTCACTTCAATCTTCTTCCCGAACGATACTTCAATTACCACCGGGAGGAGGAAGTGCTCCTTCACCTGCGCATGATCCACCGGCTGCTGGAGAACATTACCAATGCCGACTCCATCGGTTCCCTGCATCCGGTCGTTGAATGGCAGGACGACCTCAACCTTGGCCTCACTGTTGTCCATATCGTGACTTGGGACCGCGCCGGCCTTTTCGCCAAACTGGCCGGTGCCTTCGCCCTCGCCGGCCTCACCATTGTCAGCTCCAAGGCCCTTTCCCGAGCCGACCATATCACCATTGACAGCTTCTATGTCAGCGAGCCGGGAGGAGGGCCGGTCAAGCGGAAGAACGCCCTTGAAACCTTCCGTCAACACCTTGCCGAAGCCCTTCTCCATAACAAGGATTTGCTTCCCGAGATCGAGGAAATGGGGCGCCGGGAGCAGCAATCGCGCTACCTCCGCACCGAAAACACCCTCCCCGCTGCCATTCCGCCGCAAGTGGAGGTGTATCACGAACTCTCCCTTAAGCGAACCATCATCGAAATCGAAACCAACGACGAACTCGGCCTCCTCTACCGCCTCGCCCACACCATTTCCCGGCATGGCTTCGACATCTCCTTCGCCCGGATTTCAACCGAGCGGAAAGTGGCCGTGGATACGTTCTATATCGAACCCGTGGAGGCGTCCCGCGAAGAAAAATCCGAGGACCTCGTCAATCTGCGAGCCGACCTGATGGAAATCGTTGCCGCTTCTTCCGAGGCGGTCCAAAACGAATAGGGTTCCCGGTCACTGCAATCGCACCATGGAGTCCGGATCCGCCCAACCAGCACTGGATGCCCTCTATCGCATTTCCAGCGTTCTCAATGCCACCGACGATCCGGCGGAGGCCCTCGAGATCGTCATTGAGAAAATCATCGAAATCCTGCCGGCCGAATCCGCCGCCATCGAACTCGTCAATCCAGAGAACAACCGTTTGGAAATCGAGGCGTACCGCGGCTTTCCGCGCAGCTTGCCCGAGACCCGTCTGAAAATCGGACAGGGCCTTACCGGATGGGTCGCCCTCCATGGCCGGCCGCTGCGGGTCGGCGATGTTACGGCCGACGCCCGCTACGTCGAAGTTGATCCCGCCATCCTTTCAGAAATGGCGGTGCCGCTAATGTCGCAGCAGGGCGGGGTCCTTGGAGTGGTCAACGTCAGCAGCCGTCAAAGGGAGGCCTTTTCTGATCAGGACCTCAAGGTCCTTTCCCTGCTCAGTGGCGAAGCCAGCCGGGTGCTTGGGCGGCTCTGGTTGATCCAACAGCTTCGCCGCGCTGCCGAGCACCGCGACGCCCTCATCAGCATCGCGCGGGTCATCGTCAACCAGCGCAGTTCCGACGAAATCCTTCAATTCATTGCTCGCCGCGCCCTTGTCATTGACCCCTGCCGCCTTTGCGCCGTCTTCCTTCTCGAACCCGACGGAGAAACCCTCGCCTTGCAAGCGGTCAGCGGTTCCTCTCTTCACCGGAGCGAAGAGGAGCGCTTTACCCTCGACCAATCCGCTATCGGCACGGCCCTCCGGCGACGTAAGACCATCGAGGTGCTCAACCTTGCCCGCACGGAAGAACACCACTTCGTCGAGGTCACACAGCGCGAAGGCCTTGTCTCCCTCCTCGCCTGTCCGATCGAGCTGGAGGAAGGCGTTATTGGCACGCTCAACATCTATACCAAGCGTTCCCACCGCTTCAACAACGAGGAAAAGCGGGTCTTTGAAACCCTCGCCGGCCTCGCCGCCGCCGCCGTCCGCAATGCCCGGCTCTACGAGCGCGTCTTTCAGTCCGAGGAAAGCCTCCGCCGCTCCGAGCGCCTGACCACCCTTGGGCTCCTCTCCTCCGAAATCGCCCACGAGATCCGCAATCCCCTCACCGTCATTCAACTTCTTTTCGACAGCCTTTCCCTTGAATTCGAGGAAACAGACCCGCGACGGCGCGATGTCGCCATCATCCACGAAAAGCTCGCGCAGCTGGATTCCATTGTTTCGCGGGTACTCAGCTTCGGGAAATCGAGGGAAGAACTGCGTGCCGATTTCAACCTTGAGGACCTGCTTGAGGACACCTTTCACCTCATCCGGCTTAAATTGCGACAGGCCCGCGTGGACCTGCATTTCCATCCCGACCGGGAAGGGCCCCTGCCCGTCCGCGTCAACAAGGGACAGATCCAGCAGGCCGTTCTCAACCTTCTCCTCAATGCGACGCAGGCCATGCCGGCAGGCGGTCGTATCGATATTTCCACGACAAAAGAAAAAGCCGGGGAACGGAAGCTGGCCGTTCTCCGCGTCCGCGATACGGGAGCGGGAATCGACCCCGAGGTGCAGGATCGCATATTCGATCACTTTCTTACCGGACGCGCTGACGGGACGGGGCTCGGCCTTTCCATCGTGCAACGCATCCTTGAGGCGCACCATGGCGAGGTCAGCGTGGAGGAAACCGGTCCCGGTGGGACCACCCTGCGGGTCTCCCTCCCGCTTGCCCAACGGGCGGAATAAGATGCCCGCTTCAGGAAGCTGTCCGTCCCGCTGGAAGAAAATGCCGCCATTCCTTTTCCATCGGGGTCCCGGCCGCCTGCACAGCGAAGGGTCGGCGCTTGGGACGGGACGGCTTACGCACCAACCGGAGACCCGCCTCGTGGGGAAGGCGGTTCGCTTTCATGGAATTAATATCGCGGCGACAAGTGACGATATTCTCCCAAGTCGTGCGCCCGCCGCGCTCGCGGGGAATGACATGGTCGAGGGTAAGTTCGGAAGGGGCACACCGCTTGCCGGTGTACTGGCAGGTATAGCTGTCGCGAATAAAAACATTCTCCCGGTTGAACCGGATTTCCGCAACAGGAAGACGATCGAACTCCCGCAACAGGAGAACCTTCGGGACGAGAATACGGAGCCGCACGGTGCGTACGTAAGGGCCGGCGCCGGGGCCGGCGGTTTGCGAAAGCTCAACCCATTGGGCGGCATCCACCGGAGCAAAATCACCGCCAACCGTGTTGATAACCCGCGCATGTCCCTGCCAGAGAAGGGAAAAGGCGCGACGAACCCCGACAATGTTAACCGCTTGCCAGTTTCGGTTGAGGACAAGAACACGGTGCCCGTTATTTGTCCTCGCGAATTCAATACCTCTGACCTGAAAAGACATCTCCGTGAAGCGGTTCACCGTGAATGTGCCGCAGGCACCCGCCCTGTCAACGCGAAAGCCGGACGGAAGGAGGCCCTCCCAACAATGTCACATCCCTTTTCAAATCGCCGTTCGACCGCCTATTTTCCATTTGTCGGGATGCCATCCACTTCCGATAGTTCAAGACGTTTTCCATGAAGAATTTGCCGTACCGTCATACGAAAATTGTTTTTACCATCGGTCCCGCCACCAGTGAGCCCGACGTTCTCGCGGAGCTTCTCCGCGCGGGGGTTGATGTCTGCCGCCTGAACATGGCGCATGCCACCCGCGAATGGACCGCCGAAGTCCTTGCCAATGTCCACAAGGCTTGCGCCTCCGTCGGTCGCAAAGTTGCCATCCTGATGGATATTAAAGGGCCGGAGATCCGCACCGGTCAACTTGAGGAAACGTTTACACTGGAGCGGGAAGATCTGCTCGACTTTTTCACCGATCCGGAAAAGCCACCAGTCCTTGAGGGAGTCCGCGGGGTAAGCGTCAATTATCCCCGCCTTGCCGAGGATGTCGCGGTGGGCAACACGATCCTGGTCGACAGTGGGTTGCTCCGGCTTCGCGTGGAGGAGATCAGGGAGGACCGGGTCCGCTGCTCCGTTCGGATCGGCGGTCCCCTCGGCAGCCGGCGCCATATCAACCTTCCCGGAGTTCATGTGAAACTGCCCGCTCTTACCGAAAAGGATCGGCGGGATATCGGGATCGGAATCGAGGAAGGCGTCGATTTTTTCGCGCTGAGCTTTGTCCGTACCCCTGAGGACCTCGAAATCCTGCGACGGAACCTGCGCCGGCAGGGCTCTGAAGCCCAGATCATCGCCAAAATCGAGGACCAATCCGCGATCACCAACCTCGACGACATCATCCGGGCCTCGGATGGTCTCATGGTCGCGAGGGGCGACCTCGGCATCGAAATTCCTTTCGAGACCCTTCCGCTCGTGCAGCGGCGGGCCGTGCGCACCTGTCAGCGGATGGGCAAGCCCGCCATTGTCGCAACGCACATGCTTGAATCCATGATCCAGAATCCCCTTCCGACGAGGGCGGAAATTTCCGATATCGCCAATGCGGTACACGAGCAGGCCGACGCTCTTATGCTTTCCGGCGAGACCACGGTGGGCAAGTACCCGGTCGAATGCGTCGGGGTAATGAACCGGATCATCACCGCCGTCGAGAAGCAGGAACAGAACACCTATAATGAGGAGTTGCCCCTCGAAACACCGAAGGCGCGCATGCTCAAGGCAGGGATGATCCTCAGCGATGAACTCGGCGACTGTTTTATCACCGTCTTCACGCACAGAGGTGCTTTGGCCCGGACCTTGAGCGCCCTGCGGCCCCGACACTCCCCCGTCTTTGCTTTCACCGACGATGCCGCAGCGTTCAAAAACCTTCTGCTGTACTGGGGCGTCGAACCCTTTTTGATGGATTTTGAGGAGGACTGTGAGAAGACCATCCTCAACGCCTTCGCGCGGCTGAAAATGGGAGGATGGGCGGAAAAGGGCGACCGCTCCGTCGTCATTACCAACGTTTTGGCCGGCGACCGCGTCGTCGAATCTATTCAGTACCGTGAACTGATGTGAACCGACGTCTGCGGTTTAACGGAGGGAAGGAAGACCCTCCCGGTAGGCGGAAATACGACTCTCGAGTCCTTTACGAAACTTGAAAAAGCCGGCTGTGGCATGTCGCCAATGAAGCTGGTCCCAGCGCCGCCTGTATTCAAAAGTGGCGACATTGTGATGCCGGAGAGCTGAGCGCAGGCGAGGCATAATATCGCGCCAGGGGCCGACCGGAGGCTGCAGAAGCCAGACGGAGTTCAGGTGTTCCGTCCGGGCCCACGCGGCCACCGACTCAACCCAACGGTCGACGTGTCCATAATACATCCGCAAAGAGGTGCCGTGGCAGCCGACATTTTCGGCACTGGCTTTTCGACTTTCCGACTCCAATTGCCCGCGAACGGGGACGGAGCTGGCAGACCAGTGAGCGGCGATCCGGCGGGCCGCTTCTTCGCGGGCCTCGCGGCGAAAAGAGAGGACTCGGTCGGAAGGCGGAACAACGGTTTCAATATCCCCCGCGTCGAGGAAGCAAATGGAACTGAATGGCGCTTCCCCCAATTGGCTGGTTTCAGGACTGAGGTCCTCCGGCAGAACGAGAAGACCGGCCGGGCAAGTGGACAAATCCGGGTCGGTCAGATTCCAACCTTTGGCAACGGGGGCCAGACTCACCTGTGGATGCGGACCGTCGGCCTCCAGAGGCGGCGCCTGTTCACGCAATTGTCCGGTCGGGTGGAAACGGTCGGAGGTGTAGCGGCGAATATTTTCGGCACTGGCAAGGTAGCTTTTCCCTTTTGTGTGCAGCCCGGCAACCCAGCGCCAGCCAAGGGTGTTCGATGCCGGGTCCCCGTCCAGAAGATGGCGCAGGAAAAAGGAGGCGCCGAGGCTCCACGGCAACTGCAGGGTAAAGGTCCAAATGCTGGCGAACCACATTCGCGCATGATTGTGCAGATAACCGCTGTCGCGCAGCTCTCCTACCCATGTATCAAAACAGTTGATGCCCGTTTGCCCGTGACGAGCCGCCCGTAGCCGCTCGCTATCTCGACGGTTAAGCACGGCTTCGTCTTCGGAAGCGCTTTCTAAAAAGTTTTTCCAGATGGAGGGATGTTGTTCGAGAAATCCTTTGCTGTAGGTTCTCCAACAGACTTCGAGAAGAAACTTTTCCGCTTCCTTGAAACTGTAGCGATCCAGCACCTCACCGACAACTTCCGCCTCTGTAAGGAGGCGATAACGCAGGTAGGGGCTGAGGCGGCTTACTTCCCGATGGCCCGGGTGATCGTAATTGCGCTCCTTCGCATACCGTTCCACAGAGGGAAGAAATGTCCGCAGGCGGCGGGTCCCAGCTTCCCGGTTTGGCGGAAAGAGGACGGGGACGATAACCTTCGGTTGTGCTGTGCCTGACATATAGTAAATATCAGGCCACTCCGTCGGAACCGGAAGGGTTTTTGCGGCGGATGGTTATTTCCGTTGTTGGGTGGAGGCCGCTTCCTTTGATGATTGCCAAACAGTCCATCGCCGCCTTGCCATAGGGAATATGAACCTTTCGGAAGACTTGTTTCAACGCGCGGAAAAGCTTCTCCCCGGAGGAGTGAATTCTCCTGTGCGTGCTTTCCGATCCGTGGGAGGAACGCCGTTCTTCACCAAATCGGCCGCCGGAAGCCATCTGCGCACCGTCGATGGCATGGACCTGATCGACTACGTCTGCACCTACGGTCCGGTCATTCACGGACATAATCCGGAGGCCGTCCGCCGGGCCATTGCGGCTGCCCTTGCCGAGGGTACCAGTTTTGGTACCCCCAACCCCCATGAGGTGGACCTCGCGGAACGGGTGGTCGACATGGTCCCTTCGCTTGAGAAGGTGCGCTTCTGCAACAGCGGCACGGAGGCCACGATGAGCACTTTGCGCCTCGCCCGGGGCCACACCGGACGAGACGCAGTCGCCAAGTTTACCGGATGTTACCACGGCCATGTCGATTCGCTTCTCGTGAAAGCGGGGTCCGGAGCTTTGACCCAGGGCAATCCCGACAGTGCCGGCGTTCCCGCCGCTTTCGCCGCGACTACCCACCTTCTTCCCTACAACGACGCCGGAGCAGCCAGCGCCTTGTTCGCGGAACGCGGCGACGAACTCGCCGCCGTCATTATCGAGCCGTACCCGGCTAACTGCGGCCTGCTCCTGCCGCAGCCCGGCTTCCTCGAAACCTTGCGGGATTTGTGCACGCGCCACGGGACACTGCTCATTTTCGACGAGGTCATGACCGGCTTCCGCCTTGCCCCCGGCGGAGTCCAGGAGCTGACCGGAGTCACTCCCGACCTGACCGCTATGGGTAAAATCATCGGAGGCGGGCTCCCCGTTGGCGCTTTCGGCGGCCCACGCGAGATCATGGACAAACTCGCTCCCGTAGGTCCGGTCTATCAGGCCGGAACCCTCTCCGGCAACCCGCTCGCCATGGCCGCCGGAACCGCCTCCCTTGATCTGCTGCGCGAACTCGATCCCTACGCCGACCTTGAGCTAAAGGGGGCGCGTCTGCGGGAAGGTATCCTTGCGGTCGCGCGCGAGAGGGGTCTTCCCCTGCAGGTCCCCCAGGCCGGATCCATGTTTTCCTTTTTCTTTGCGGAAGAGCCGGTGCGCACCTTCGACGATGTGCTCGCCAGCGACACCGCTCCGTTTGCAAAGATCTTTCACCACGCCCTCGGAAACGGCGTTTTTCTTCCTCCCAGCCCTTTCGAAACCTGCTTTCTTTCCACGGCGCACAGCGAGACGGATATTGACCGCAGCGTCGAGGTTCTGGGCGAAGCCCTGCGGCAGCTGTAGGTGCCGGTTATTCCCCGGGAGCCTCCGGCCCGGCCAGCCCTTCGAGCGGATCCAGTTCGCCGAGGCCCTCGAGCATCAGCCGTCGGGCCAGCTCAGCCGTTCGGATTTCGACAAAAGTCGGACGCCCGCGGGCGTCGAGGAGCGGGTTTTCGCAGGCGAGCAGCGCCCGGACAAGTTCCTCCCATTCCTCCGCACGGCGCGGCGCGCTTCCTCCACGGGCCTCCCGGACAGCCGCACGCCTGCCCATGAGCTGCTTCACCGCGTCCGGATCGGCCGCATTGCCGCCCCGGTCGCGGAGACGATCGACAAGATCCCGCACCATCGCTTCGGGTTCCCCGTGCTGCAGCCACGTCGGAGCTGTGCGGAGGCGAAAGGCATGCCGCCCGAATGGTTCAAGGGCGAAGCCCAGGGAGGCGAAAAAATCCAGTTTGTCGGAAAGAATGCCCGCCTCCAGCGCGGCCAGTTCGAGCACCGGCGGCATTAGAAGAGATTGCTGCGGCGGGGCCTCTCCGCCGCTTTCCTTTCCGATCCGCTCCAAAAGAACCCGTTCCCTTGCCGCGCGGGGGTTGAGCAGGACGAGGCCGCTCTCCGCACTGAAGAGACCGATCCGCCCCTGCACCGTTCCGGCAAAAGTCCATGGCCCAGCGTTAAGGGAGGCCGGACGGGCGGAGGTGGAGGCCGTCGCTTCCCCGTGTGACCGGAGGGGCGGCAGGGACGGCTCCGGACGCGAAGCGGAAGGGATGGAGACTGCGGGGGGCGGCCCGTCCCCTTGCCCTTCGACTTTCTCCCGCGACGGCTGTGCGGTGGCCATTTCCTCTTCCGGTCCTCGTGCAGAAACTTTTTCGGCCCGGCCAAGCTGTTCCTCCGTGGCCCCCTGCAGAAAATCCGTCACCGCACTCATCACCGTCTGCCGGATTCGCTGCTCGTCGCGGAAGCGGACTTCCCGCTTGCCCGGGTGAACATTCACATCGACCTCCCCGGGAGGGACGGCGAGGAACAGGAAGGCAATCGGGTAGCGGCCCCTCGGAAGAAAGCGGTGGTAACTTTCGATCAGGGCATAATCGAGAACGCGGTTGCTAACCGGGCGACGGTTGACGTAGGTGATCATTTCCGCGCGAGTGCTGCGGCCGCTTCCCGGACGACCAAGAAGTCCCTCCAGTTGATAAGGTTCGGCCTCGACGGAGAACGGAAGCAGTTCTTCCGCCCGTTTCCGCCCGAAAATTTCCCGCACCCTTTGGCGTCGGTCCGGACAGGCGGGACTGCGAAACAATTCGTGCCCGTCCTCGGTCAGGGAAAAGCCGACTTCCGGATGCGCCACCGCAAGCAATCGGCAAAGGTGCACGATGTGGGCCGCCTCTGTTCGTTCCGTTTTGAGAAACTTCCGCCGGGCCGGCACACTCTGGAACAGCTGTTCCACAATCACTTCCGTTCCGGGTGACATCCCGCAACTGCGGCCCGCCGGCTCTCCTCCGGGCCCGAGGTGTACTTCCGTTCCCTCCGCATGGGCCGCCGGGCGCGTCCGCAAAACGAATCGCGACACGCTCGCGATGCTGGGGAGCGCCTCCCCGCGAAACCCGAAACTGCCAATGCGGAGAATGTCCTCGACGTCCCGGATCTTGCTGGTGGCATGCCGCCGCAAAGCCAGCAGCGCTTCTTCCTCCGTCATTCCACTGCCGTTGTCGGCCACGCGGATAAGGGCTTTCCCTCCCCGCTCGAACTGGACGTCGATTGTCTTCGCTTCCGCATCAAGGGCGTTTTCGACCAGCTCCTTCACCACCGCCACCGGACGCTCTACCACCTCTCCGGCGGCGATCCGGTTTGCGACCGCGTCCGGCAGCTGACGGATACGACCGGGACTGCGCTGGCCGGAATCAGTTGTCACGATCCTCGATCATGCGGATATCCTCTTCCGCCCGCAGCCATTTGATGTCGAAGCAACGAATGAGCAGAAACAGGGAGATCCCGATTCCCACAAAGTACAGAACGTAGTGCTGTCTCCCTTCCGTTCCCGGAATCAGGTTGTCGAGATAAAGGGCAAGGTTCCAGCTGAGCAACGGATTCAGCATCACGCCGGAAGGATAAAGAAAGCGCGCCGTCTCGAGGGAAACTTCCGGATCCGCCTTGCGCACGACATAATAATTCACTCCGAGCCAGAGCAGAAGAATCCCCCCAAGCGTCGCCGTGAAGAGCATGCGTTCCCGATAGCCTTGCAGGGAAAGCGTCGCCGCCATCAAGCCGAAGCTGATCGTGGCGTTAAGGGAGAGCATCAACAGGAGTCGTAAGACATAGGATCGAAACATCCTCATCGGTTACGGTACAATGCAAGGAAGCGGCAGGGGTCAAAGAAATTGCTCCGCCATGGCAAGCAGCGAACGCTTCTGTTCCTTTGCCTGGCTTCGTGAATGAGAGCTTGAGCCGGGACGCAAAGACGCCATCAATTCCGTCTATGACGAAACAAGGGCGGAAAACAGCCATTCAGCCGACACGGGCGGAAAATTATCCCGAGTGGTACCAACAGGTTATCCGGGCCGCCGAACTGGCGGAAAACTCGCCCGTCCGCGGTTGCATGGTCATCAAGCCGTGGGGGTACGGCCTTTGGGAAAACGTGCAAAAGGTCCTCGACGGAATGTTTAAGGAAACCGGTCACCGCAATGCCTACTTTCCTCTTTTCATTCCCAAGAGTTACCTCGAAAAGGAGGCCGAGCATGTCGAAGGCTTCGCCAAGGAGTGCGCCGTCGTGACCCATTCCCGCCTTCAGGCCGGCCCCGACGGCAAGCTTCACCCCGCCTCCGAGCTGGAGGAACCGCTCGTCGTTCGTCCAACTTCGGAGACGATCATCGGGGAAATGTACGCCCGCTGGGTGCAGAGTTACCGCGACCTCCCCATCCTCATCAACCAGTGGGCCAATGTCGTGCGCTGGGAAATGCGCACGCGCCTTTTTCTCCGCACCACCGAATTTCTCTGGCAGGAAGGCCATACCGCCCACTCAACTGAAGAAGAGGCTCTCGAGGAAACGCGACGCATGCTCGATGTGTACGCCCGCTTCGCCGAGGATTACATGGCCATGCCCGTTTTGTGCGGAGAAAAGCCCGAGAGCGAACGCTTCCCCGGGGCCGTCTCCACCCTCTGCATCGAAGCCATGATGCAGGATCGGAAGGCTCTGCAAGCCGGGACCTCCCACTTTCTCGGACGCAATTTCGCAAAAGCCAGCGGGATCCAATTCCTCGACGACAAAGGCGAGCAGCAGTACGCATGGACCACTTCGTGGGGCGTTTCCACCCGCTTGATCGGCGGCCTTGTCATGACCCACAGCGATGACGACGGCCTCATTCTGCCCCCGCGCCTTGCCCCCTCGCAGGTGGTCATCCTGCCCGTTATCCCGAAAGAGCAGCACCGGGAGCCCGTCATGGAGGCCTGCCGGCGCTTGTATTCGGAACTTCGCGACATTCGGGATGCCCGCGGAGAACCCCTCCGCTTGGAACTTGATGACCGCGACCTTCGCGGGGGCGAAAAGTCATGGCATTGGATCAAGCGTGGCATTCCCCTGCGCGTCGAAATCGGGCCGCGCGACCTCACGAAAGACGGCGTTTTCTACGCCCGCCGGGACACCGGGGACAAGCACGGCTGCAGCCGCACCGAATTTGTTGCAAAAGTGGTCGGCCTCCTCGAGGAAATCCAGTCCGGACTCTACCAGCGCGCCCTTCGTTTCCGGGAGGAGAATACCCGCGTCATCGATACGGAAAAGGACTTCCGCGACTTTTTCACTCCCGGCAAAGAGGGCGAAAGCGGAATTCACGGCGGTTTTGCCTACGCCCATTTCAACGGCGATCCCGCGATTGTTGAGGACCTTCAAAAAGGGCTCAAAGTCACGATCCGATGCCTTCCCTTCGTGGACGAACCCGAACCCGGCACCTGCATTTTTACCGGCAAGCCCAGCCCGCAGCGCATGGTTTTTGCTAAAGCCTACTGAGGTCAACCCCATGATCATCGTTCTCCAGCCCCGGACAAGCCGCGCCGAAGCCGAAGATATTCTCCGGCAGATTGAAGAAAACGGCCTCAAGCCGCTCTACATGCCCGGAACCGAACGCACCGTCATCGGTGCCCTCGGCGATGAACGCCAACTCGGCAAACTTCACCTGGAAAGCCATCCCGCCGTCGAGCGCGTCGATCCGATCCTCGCCCCCTACAAGGCCGTAAGCCGCGAAATGCATCCGACCGACAGCGTCGTCCACATCGGCAGCGTCCCCATTGGCGGGGGCGGGCTCACCATCTTCGCCGGTCCCTGTGCCGTGGAAAGCCGCGAACAGTTCGCCGCCACCGCCGCCGCTGTCCGCGCGGCCGGAGCCCACGGCCTCCGCGGGGGCGCCTTCAAACCGCGGACCAGTCCCTATTCCTTTCAGGGGCTCGGCCTCGAGGGCTTGCGGATCCTTCGCGAAATCGGCGATGAAACCGGCCTTCCCGTTGTGACCGAGGTCGTCGAGGTCGCCGATGTCGAGGCCGTGAGCCAATACGCCGACGCCTTTCAGGTCGGGGCCCGGAATATGCAGAATTTCCGCCTTCTCACTGCCCTCGGAAAAGCGGACAAACCCGTCATTCTCAAGCGCGGCATGGCCGCCACCGTGAAGGATGTTCTCATGTCGGCGGAGTATATCGTCTCCGAGGGGAATGCCGGGGTCCTCCTCTGTGAACGCGGCATCCGGACCTTCGAGGACGGGACCCGCAACACCCTCGATCTTTCCGCCATCTGCCAGTTCAAGGAGCATAGCCACCTTCCCGTCATTGTGGACCCCAGCCACGGGACCGGTAAACGCTCCTACGTCACCCCCATGGCCCTTGCCGCCGCGGCAGCAGGAGCCGACGGCCTCCTCCTCGAGGTCCACCACGACCCACCCGCCGCTCTCTCCGACGGAGCTCAATCCCTCTACCCGGAACAGTTTGCCACACTGGTCCGACAAATCCGACAGGTCTGACAGGTCCGACTAATCAAAGATCACCGTCTTGCGGCCGTAGACGAGCACGCGGTGGTCGAGGTGCCAGCGCAGCGCCTGCGCGAGTACGCTCTTTTCGAGGTCCCTTCCTTTGCGGACGAGATCACGGACGGAATGGCGGTGATTGACCGCGGAAACGTCCTGCTGAATGATGGGCCCATCGTCGAGAACGGCGGTCGCATAATGAGCGGTCGCCCCGATCAGCTTGACGCCGCGGGCATGTGCCTGGTGGTAGGGCCGCGCCCCGGCAAAGGCGGGAAGAAAACTGTGGTGGATATTTATGACCGGGCAACCGCAGGACTCGAGAAAAGCAAGAGACAATACCTGCATGTAGCGGGCCATCACGACGAGATCAATATCGTAACGCCGCAACAATTCCAATTGGCCGGCTTCCGCCCCCGCTTTGTCCCCCTTCGCGACGGGAACATGATGAAAGGGCACGCCGTAGTAGTGGGAAATTGACGACAAGTCCGGATGATTGGAAATGGCGCAGGGAATCTCGCAGGAAAGTTCGCCCATGTGCCAGCGGGCGAGAAGGTCGGTGAAACAGTGCCCTGTCCGGGAAGTCATGAGGGCGACGCGCGCCGGGGTACGCGTCGAGGCCACCCGCACGGTCATGCCGAGGCTTTCCGCAAAGGCCGTGAAAGCGGGAGAATCCTCCTCGATTCCACCGGCCGGGACCCACTCAATCCGCTGAAGGAAAACTCCTTCTTCGTCGTCCCGGTGCTGGTCGGCGTGCAGGATATTGCCCCCGCGTTCATAGATCCAGTTCGCGGTACGCGCGACGAGACCGGGCTGGTCCGACCCGTGCAGCAAGGCGACGAGGCGTTCCCCGGAATTCTCCGCCGTTTCCATCGGGTTGTCCTCAACGACCGGAATGAAGGCGGTCGCGGTAGTGCTGCAGGGGATACACCTGCAGTTTGTGCCGGCGTAGGGAGTGAAGGGCCAGCACAGCCGCGCGGGCACCGGAGAGGGTGGTCACAATGGGCACGGCATGCTTGATCGCCTCGGCCCGGATGACGTTCTCGTTCTGACGGGGGATCATCCCGTAAGGAGTATTGATAATCAGGTCCAGTTCCTTGTTTTTGATCATGTCGACCACGTTGGGCCGGCCTTCGTTGATCTTGTGGACCGATTCCACCGCAACTCCGTTCTCCTCAAGGTACTGTTTCGTTCCACGGGTGGAGATGATCTTGAATCCGAGGGCGGCGAAACGACGGGCGATGTCCACGGCAAGGGCCTTGTCGGCGTCCTTGATAGACAGAAAAATGTTCCCTTTCTGCGGCAGGGCCGGGCCGACGGCCATGTGGGTTTTCGCAAAGGCCATGCCGAGATCGTCGTCAATTCCCATGACCTCGCCGGTGGAGCGCATCTCCGGCGAAAGGGTGATGGGCGAGCCGGGAAAGCGGACAAAGGGAAAAACCGACTCCTTCACTGCCCAGAACTCCGGAATGACCTCCTCCGTAAAGCCGAGTTCCGCGAGGCTTTTTCCAGCCATGACCAGAGAGGCGTACTTCGCAAGAGGCACCCCGATGGCCTTCGAAACGAAGGGCACCGTGCGGCTGGCGCGCGGATTTACTTCGAGAATGTAGAGGTCGTCGTCCTTGATGGCGAACTGGATGTTCATGAGACCGACGACCCGGAGCTCGCGGGCAAGTGCCTGCGTAGCCTCGCGGACTTCCTGAAGGATCTTGCGGCCGAGGGTGTGCGGCGGAAGGACCATGGCCGCGTCGCCCGAATGCACACCGGCGAATTCGATATGCTCCAGCATCCCGCCGACAACGGTCTGCTTCCCGTCGCTGATGGCATCGACGTCCAGTTCGATGGCATCCTCAAGGAACTTGTCGAGCAGGACCGGCTTGCCGGGGGCGACGTCGAAGACCTCGCGGAGAACCCGCTTCATCTCCTCGCGGCTGTAGAGAATGAACATACCCCGCCCGCCAAGAACAAAACTGGGACGCAGGAGAATGGGAAAGCCGATCCGCTCCGCTTCCGCAAAGGCCTGTTCCTCGTCATAAGCAATGCCGTTGACCGGCTGCTTCAGGTCGACGTTGTCGAGAATGCGTTTGAAAAGTTCCCGGTCCTCGGCGGCATCAATCATATCCGGATCGGTTCCGATGATCTGCACGCCCGCGCGTTTCAATTCCGTGGCAAGGTTCAGCGGCGTCTGCCCGCCAAACTGGACGATTGCCCCCTCGCACTCCTCTTGTCGATAAACCTCCAATACATCCTCCAACGTGAGGGGTTCAAAGTAAAGGCGGTCGGAAGTGTCGTAGTCCGTCGATACGGTCTCGGGATTGCTGTTTACCATGACCGTCTCAAAGCCGTCCTCGCTGAGCGCAAAGCTCGCATGCACACAGCAGTAGTCGAACTCGATCCCCTGCCCGATGCGGTTCGGTCCGCCGCCGAGGATCATGATCTTGCGCCGGTCGCTTGGAATGATCTCGTTTTCGTCGCCGTAGCTGGAATAATAGTAAGGCGTCTTTGCCTCGAATTCAGCCGCACAAGTATCCACCAGTCGGTAGACAGTATTGATGCCGTTGTTTTCGCGCAATTCACCCACGTCCGCAGGCGTCAGCCCGGTCAGGTTGGCGATCTGCCGGTCAGAGAAGCCGCAGGCCTTGGCCGAGCGCAGCAACGGATGAGGCAGGTTGCGGCCGGCGCGGGCAATGGTCTGCTCCATCTCCACAATCTCGTGGATCTGTCGGATAAACCACGGGTCGACGGCGGTAAGGGCGAATATATCCTCCTCTGTCATGCCGGCGCGCAGCGCGTAGCGCATGTAGTAGGGCCGCAGGCAGGTGGGACGGGTCAGGCCGGCCTTGATGGCATCGATATCCGTCTCCTCGTCGCCTCCCCATTTGCCGCCGCCGCCAAGGCCGAAAGAACCGACCTCGAGCGAGCGAAGGGCCTTCTGGAAGGATTCTTTGAAGATTCGCCCGATCGCCATGGCCTCCCCGACCGATTTCATGGAGGAGGTGAGGGTGTCGTCGGTGTCGGGAAATTTCTCGAAAGTGAAGCGCGGGATTTTTGTCACCACGTAGTCGATGGTGGGCTCAAAGCAAGCGGGCGTCTCGCGGGTAATGTCGTTCCGCAATTCGTCGAGCGCGTAGCCGACCGCGAGTTTGGCGGCGATCTTCGCAATGGGGAATCCGGTCGCCTTACTGGCAAGCGCGGAAGAGCGGCTAACGCGCGGATTCATCTCAATGACGACCATGCGCCCGTTCTCCGGATTGACGGAAAACTGGATATTGGACCCCCCCGTTTCGACCCCGACCTCGCGGATACAGGCGAAGGAGGCGTCGCGCATGAGCTGGTATTCTTTATCCGTCAGGGTCATGGACGGAGCAACCGTGATGGAGTCCCCTGTATGCACGCCCATGGGATCCAGATTCTCGATCGAGCAGATGACGACACACTGGTTTTTGTGGTCGCGCATGACCTCCATCTCGTACTCCTTCCAACCAAGAAGGCATTCCTCGATCATGATCTCGTGGACGGGGGAAGCATCGAGTCCATGAAGGATGAGGTTATCGAAATCCTCGCGATTGTAGGCGACTCCGCCACCGGTGCCGCCGAGGGTGAAACTCGGCCGGCTAATAATCGGAAAGGTCCCGATTTCTTCCATCGCTTCCCGCGCCGCATCAAGGCTGTTTACGATACGGCTGCGGGCCACATCGAGTCCGATTTTCACCATCGCATCCTTGAAGAGTTCGCGATTCTCCCCTTTGCGGATGGCCTCATAGCGGGCTCCGATCATCTCCACCCCGTACTTTTCCAGCACTCCGTTCTCGAACAGGGTCACGGCAAGATTGAGAGCCGTCTGCCCGCCAAGGGTGGGCAGCAGGGCCTCCGGACGCTCCTTTTCGATGATGCGCTCGAGGATCTCCGGATTCAGGGGCTCAATGTAGGTCACATCGGCGAAATCCGGATCGGTCATGATGGTCGCCGGATTGCTGTTCACCAGGATGACCCGGTATCCCTCTTCCCGGAGAGCTTTGCAGGCCTGCGTTCCGCTGTAGTCAAATTCGCAGGCTTGGCCGATGATGATCGGTCCCGATCCGATGATCAGGATGTTTTCAATGTCCGTTCGCTTGGGCATTGAAGAAGGAAATAAGCCCCCGCTGAGAGCAACACGCAAGGACAATCTCGGCAGGAGGGGAAACCCTTTTCAGGGCAAGGGCTCCCCACGGCCAGCGAGGTACAATCTGTACCACTCCTCGCGGCTAAGGCGAATCCGTCGCGCCGCGTCACAGGCACGCAAGCGCTCGGGATTACGGGAGCCGACGATCGGCTGGATGCCGGCGGGATGCCGCAGGAGAAAAGCGATGACAACCGCCTCCGGGGGAGCGTCGTGCACCGTCGCGACTTCGCGGACCACATTCGCAGTGGCGTGGACGCGCTCGTGTTCCCAATCGGGTTTACGCCCGCTGGGATAACCATAGGCCAAGGGGGCCCACGCCTGCGTAACGACCCCGTGCCGGCGGTGCCAGGCAAGGGTTCCGTCCGCCGGATGACCGGTTGCCGGCATGCGCCGCGAGGCGACGACGTCATCATCAAACAGGCTTGTGCGGAGGAGGCTGAGTTCCACTTGATTTGCGACGGGAACAAAACCGGCATCGGCAAAGAGCTCGAGGAGATGGGGCGGAAAGTTGGAAACGCCGAAATGTCGGACTTTGCCGTCGTTGCGAAGGTTGTCGAAGGCGGTAAGGATTTCCTCCGGCTCGCTCAGCAGGTCCGGTCGGTGGAGCAGAAGAACATCGAGATAATCGGTTTTGAGCCGCTGGAGACTGCCCTCAACGGAGGTTTCAATATGTCCCGCTGAAAAGTCAAACCGGTGCGGATTTCCCGGGGAGGGATCATCCGGAAAGCGAATACCGCATTTGCTCTGCAGAATGATATCTTCCCTCGGAACCCGAAGTTCCCTTATCACTTTGGCGAAGACTGTCTCGCTTTTCCCGCGGCAATAAATGTCCGCATGATCGAAAAAATTCCACCCAAGTTCAAGGGCAGCTTCAACAGCAGCCCGTGCCTTGGCGAGCGTCTCCTGTGAAATGGGGGCACTCGCATCCCACGCGCCCCCCATGTGCATACATCCGAGGGCGATAGGCGGACCGGCGAGAACTTCAGCGTGGGGATAAACTAAATCCCCCGTGGTTTTGTCCATCATGCGGGGTAGAGAAGTCATACCCTCTTATCGTCCCGCAGAGGAAAAAAGGTCAAGCTCCAGCAGGAACCGGTGTTGGGACGGACTCTTCCTCAAGCAACCGGATCATGTAGTCTCCGGGCTTGTAATTGCCCATAATGACCGTGGTCTTCCCGTTGCGGTGCATGCGCACTTCCGGGATACGAACCTCTGGCGTCTTGTGAGGTGCGTAAAGGACATCGTCGTGGGAGGCATTTTGATGTTCCTTGAAAAGGTCCGGGCTCAGTTTGCCGCCGAGGTGATCGTCCCGACCTGTGGCAATATGGATGGTGCCGAGAATTTTTTCATCCTGAATATCTCGACCGCTGAAGGGAAGCACTTGGGTACCGAACCCAAGCTCGCCGATAGCACCGACCATCGGATCGGCTTTCAGCTTTCGATTGTGCTCCTCGATCAATTCATATTCCCCGTAGATAAGGCGACTGCTGAGAATTCTCCCGTCCTCAACATTGAGAAGTCCGAGAGTTTCCTCATCATATTTGAAGGGAAATTGACCCTCCGCTTTTTCGGGTACGAAATAAACTTCCCCGGCGGGAAGGTTGGCCACGTCAGGTTGACCGGGAGGGCAAAGTCCGTGGCTTTTCTGGGCTTCCTGTCGGTCGCAGATCAACTTTAAGGTCGTAGTCACTCCTTCGACTTCGAAGTCGATTTCAAACCAATCCGCCTTCGTGAGTCCCAGACGAAGTTTTTCGGCATCGCGGCTGACTTCCCGATAATCGACACTGAGACCGGTATCGACGATAATCTGGTTTAGGCCGTGCAGGGTGGCTCCCCGAAAACCAAACTCCTTGGCCTTGGCGGTTAGCGGTGCGGTGGCGGAATAAGTGGAAACGACAAGGACAAGATCATAATTCGGGTAGATGTCTTTATCGAGACTCAGTTGGTTTCCTTCGAGATCGACGCACTCATCCCGCATGTCGAGGTTGCTGCCCCCGGTCTCGTAGTAGGCGTAAATTTCGCCACCGGTGTAGTTCATTTCCTCGAGACCGCCGTTTTGAAAAGTCTTGTAGAAAACCGAATAGCCGTAGTTTTGGATGGAGAGGCGTGGGTTATCGAGAAAAGCGAGATCCTTTAACTCGAAGGGATCGGGAAGATCGATCAAAATACAGAGCCGTTCTCCGTTGCCTACCCCGAAGGAATTTTCCATCAGGCGTTGAAGGGAGAAGGACGGGAAGGTGAGTTTGTTTGCGTCTAATTCCATACCCAAAGCCTATCTCAAAGCGCACCACTGTAAAGGCAGCGATGTTAATTGGGCGATTCCAAGGATTCGCGGTAGCATCCCGCCGTGGGGCGGATGTCCTGTAGCCTCTCGCCGGGCCGTAGCATCCCGCCGTGAGGCGGATGAAACCTTTACCCCTATCTTCATCCGCCTCACGGCGGGATGCTACGAATCGCGGGATGCTACGACCCGGCGGGATGCTACGGGGCGGCCTGGCCCTCGAACTGCCCGTCGCGCATTTCGAGGCAGACGTCACAGGCGGCCGCCAGCTCGCGATTGTGGGTGACGATGAGGACGGTTCGCTCCTGCTCGCGGGCGAGTTGCTGGAGCTGCTGAAAAAGCGTTTCAGAATTATGATAATCGAGGTTACCGGTCGGCTCGTCGGCGAGGAGTAGATCAGGATTGTTGCAGAGGGCACGGGCGACGGCGACGCGCTGACGTTCGCCGCCGGAGAGCTGGTTGCCACGCCGGTCCGCCTTGTCGGCGAGATCCACCAGGCCGAGGATCTCACGGGCTTTCCGGAGGGCAGCCTCCGGTTCCATGAGACCGCGCCGCACCATCGGCAACATGAGGTTTTCGGCGGCCGAAAACTCCGCGAGAAGAAAGTGGAACTGAAAGACAAAACCGATGCGTTCCCCCCGGATCCGCGTCCGTTCTTGCTCGGGCGCATTGTCAACCCGCTTACCGCGCAGGAGGATCTCCCCGGCATCCGGCAAATCGAGAAGGCCGAGTAGATAAAGCAATGTACTCTTGCCGCATCCGCTCGGGCCAACAATGGCATAAGTCTTCCCGGCCTCGAGGCGCAGATGGAGCCCTCGGAGGACATGCAGGCGGGCTGGTCCGCTACCGAGGCTGCGATGCAAAGCACGCGTTTCGAGGATGATGGCCGGGCCTTCCTTCATCCGCCTGTCCCCCGGATGACATCGCCAGGTTCGACACGGGCAGCACGGCGGGCCGGAATCAAAGCCGCAATGACCACGACCGCCCCGGCCACAATCGCTGCTGAAACATAGTGCCATGGCGACCATGTAACGAGGAAGTGATCGGTGGAAAAAATGCCGCGAATACGGATGGGCAGGCTTTCCGCAACCGCCGTAAGCAGCGCTCCGAGGCCAAAGCCAATGAGGGTTCCAACCACATACACGAGCAATCCCTGGTAGAGAAATATATTCCGAATGTCCTTCCGGCTGAACCCGATGGAGCGCAGGATGGCGATCTCACGGGAACGCTCCATGACTATGATTGCCAGCGTATTGAAAATCCCAAGACCGGCGATGAGGATAATGGTCGACATGGACAATCCGGAGGAAATGCGCAGGACGCGAAACACTTCCAGCCACGATTTTTCCCGCTCCTGCCAGCTCGCCACGGAATGGTGCAAGGCATGTTGCATCTGCGCGGCTGTCGCCGGAGCTTTATCCGGGTCCTCCGTCATGACCTGAAGGTAACTCACGCGTTCCATTTGCTGCAGCAGACGCCGCGCTTCGCCGAGATGGACGAATACATGCGTCTTGTCGAACACGTCGATCCCGGTCTCGAAAACGCCCGCGACGCGGTAGCGGCGCGTCATACCGAGGTGACGCAGCAAAATAAACCGTCCCGGCGTGACCTCCAACCGCTCCGCGAGCCGGTTGCCAATCAAAATGCCGTCCGGTTCCTGCGCAAAATCCCGCAGGTCCCCATACACCATCTGGTGTTCGAGATCCGACACCTCAATGTATTCGCGGGGCAGGATCCCAATCACCCGGCCACTGACATCACGGAATCCGCTGGCGATCTCCACCCCGCCACGCAGGACCGGCGCGGCTCCCGTCACCCCGTTGAATTCCTTGACCGCGTCAATCAACTGGCGGGGATTGCGAATGCCGGAGATGTAGCTGCGGCCTTCGCGCAGGGGAATTTCAAAGCCTTCCTGGCCTTCCTCGGCCGCGACGACCATGCTGTTGACGGTGCTCTGGAACTCATCCTGCACCCGCATGGTCCCGTTGGTGCCCAAGATGGTGCGGATAAAAAAATCCTCGAAGCCGCTGGTCTGTGCCTGCGTAAAAATGAAGAAAGCCACTCCGAAAACAATCCCGGCAAGGCTCATAAGCATGGCCCGGTTCTTGGCGACAAGAAACCGGTAGGCGATCAGCAGGTTCTGGCGGAAGGAGCGCACGTCAGCGGTCTGTCAACGGTTCGGCCTCCACACGCTGGCCGTCTTCGAGCAGATTCTGATCCTCGACAATGACGCGCTCGCCCGCCTCGAGACCCTCCCGGATCTCCGCCTTGTTCAGGCTGAGAAAACCGGGCCGGACTTTGCGTTTCTCCACGCGCCCGTCGTGAAGAACATAAAGGACATTTCCGATGAGGGCTCGCCGCGGAACGAGAACCGCGTTTTCCCGTTCCGCCTTCACAAGGTACCCTTCCCCGGTCAGGCCGGGCACCATGACGTCGTCCGCCGCCTCCACCTCAACGACAACGTTACGGGTTTTGTTGTTAGCATTGGCGACATCGGAGAGGCGGGTCACCGTCCCGGTAAAGGTCCGGTCGGGATAACTGGCGAGGCGAAGGGTCACCGTCTGCCCATCCTCGACCCCGAAATAATCCTCTTCCGTTAATTCCATGAGGAGGTAGCGGCCGTGCGCAACGAGACGGATCAGGTTCTGGTTCGGATTGACGAGGTCGCCTTGAAAGGCGTTGAGCTCCGCCACGATGCCGTCGAAGGGGGCTTTCGTGCGCATTTGGGCCCGCGACAGTTCCAGTTTTTCAATCTGGTTGCGGAGCAGGCGCAGGTTTTTGCGCTCCTCAATTTTTTCCATTTTCAAAAAGACCTCCTTCTTGCGCCGCTCGCGATCCAGTTCGGCCAGCTCGGAAGCAGGCGCCTGCCCAAGGTCAAAGGAAAGTTGCAGGTCTTCGCGGCGTTCTTCGAGGGACTCGAGGTCGATCTTGTGCCTGCTTTCAAGTTCCGCGCGCGCCTCGGTCGCTTCCAGCCGGATGCCGGCCTCCTCGAGGCGTAGGTCAAGTTCCTCCGAGCTTTGCCGGGCGATCAGGTCGCCCTCCTCGATGGAATCCCCGGCTTCAACCAGCACCTCCACGATTTCCCCGCGGTTCTGGGCCTTCACGTGAAGATCCGCGTAGGCCAGTACCTCCACCGTTCCGGTGACGGCGTTGACGGCCGTACCGGTCTCCGCCGGCGCAACAAGGACAGAGGGGGTGAATAGTCGGCTGATCCAGAAGCCGAGGCCGACAATCAGCAGCAGCGGCAGCAACCATTTCCACGAGCTTTTCATTGTGGGTCCTCCCATGCGGGTTTCATCGGGTCCGCATCCAGTAACACCCCAATTTGCATAAGGTTGCTAAGGTAATCGACCCGGGCCTCCAGCAGGCGCTGGCTGAGCTCAAGGTAGTCGATCTCGCCTTCGAGCCGATCCGTGCCGGTGACGGTACTCCGCTGCGCCTGTTCCCGCAGGAGTTCCACCCGCCGCTGGAGAATAGCTTTGCGTTTGGATCGGGCTTCGACTTGCTGCAGGTTGAGGCGGACGTGGGCAAGAAGGGTGTCGAGGCGTTCGGCCTTTTCGCTTTGCGCGGCCTCTTCCTGCCGCGCAAAGAGGCGCTTGCGGGCAAGGCTGCTGCGTTTGCGCGCATTGTTTTGCCAGCTGTCGAAAATGTTCCAGTTCAGTTGCACGCCGGCGAAATATTGCGTCCGCAAAACCGTATCATCCTGGCCCACGGCATCGAGCCGGTCGGAAAAGATCCCCGCGATGAAGTCGACTTTGGGCCAGTTTTGTTTGTCGAGGACGGCCAGTTGGCGGTCCTCGATCTCGCCCAGAATCTGAAAGCGCTCCTCTTCCGGAGTAGCGCGCAAGCCGGCGGCCTCGCGGCAGGCACGGGCGAATTCGGCAAAGCCGGCGGCGTTCATAGGATCGATAACCTCGAGGCCTTTTTGGCCGAATTTCTCAAACTCCAGTTCGCTCCCGGTCAGGCGCCGCAGCTTTCCCTTCGCTTGCGTAACGCCCTTCTCCACCCATGCGAGGGACTCGCGCGTCTCCAGCAAGCGGGCTTCCATCTCGAGGAGATCCCGCTCCGCGGCCTGGCCGGCCTCCACCAGTTGCCGGTAGACCCCGACGAGATCCTCGGACAATTTAAGGGAGGGCCGCAGGATTTCCTCCCGTTCGCGTAGTAAAAGCCATTCGAGATAGGCGCGGCGCAATTCCATGAGGTGCTGTTGCCAGCCGATTTCCTGCTGCGCTCCTTCGAGATCGACACGCTGCTCCGCGATCTCTTCGCGACGGCGCAACTGTCCCCAGTGGTAAAGGGGCTGGGAAACGGTCAGGTTGGCGTTCAGGTCACCTCGGAAATCATCGCCGATGTCGTCGCGTTGCTCGTAACTGCCGACGACCCTGGCCCGGATCCATGCCTGCGGACGACGCTGGGCGCGGGCAAGGTCAGCTTCGCCGCGCCGTTCTTCGATCCGGAGTCGGCGCACGGCAAGGTGCGGCGAGGCCCCGGGAGCGATGCGCAGTAGCTGTCGAAGGCCGGGGAAGTACTCCTCCGCAAAGCGAATCTCCGAAGGGACCGCGCCGGATGCCCCTCCCGCCATGACGATGCCGGACAGGAGCCCAAGACAGGCCAGCGACCGCTTAAAACCTCGGCTGGGGAACGTAGCCACGATTGCGTTTTTTCTTTTTCGGACCCTCCAGCTTGGCGAAAAGGGGCGACCAGTTGTAGTCGAATTCCTCCAGTTTCTTCCGCGGAATCTCCCTTCCGATAAAGCGTTCAATGGCACGCAGAAAGTCGAGTTCACCGGCCGTTACGAGCGTAACGGCATCCCCACTGTGCTCCGCCCGGCCCGTTCGCCCGATACGGTGCACATAATCTTCCGCGTGTAAGGGAATATCGTAGTTGATGACGTGACTGACGCCGCTGATGTCGATCCCGCGCGCCACGATGTCGGTGGCGACAAGGATTTCCATTTCCCCTTTTTTAAAAGCAGCAAGGGACTGGTCGCGTTCTTTCTGGCTGCGGTCCGAGTGCAGGACACCGACCGGCCCGTGCTTCGTTTCCCCGAGCCAGCGGGCAATAATGTCGGCCCCGTTCTTTGTCCGCGTGAAGATAAGAACGCTGTGGTACGCGAGCTTCTCCAGCAGCGCGACAAGGAGGTCGAATTTCTGGCGGTCATCCACGGGGTAAATGGAATGGGAAATCGTCTCCGCCGGCTGGCGTCCGCCCCCGATCTGGATCTGGACGGGCTCGTTGAGCATAAAGCGGCTGAGGCGATCGATCTCCGGTGGAATGGTCGCGGAGAAGAGAAGGCTCTGCCGTTTCTTCGGGCAGGCGCGGATGATGCGCCGCACATCCGGCAGAAAGCCCATGTCGAGCATGCGGTCGGCTTCGTCAAGGATCAGCACCTCTACCTTTTTCAGGGTGAGCATCTTCTGATTAAGATGATCGAGGAGCCGCCCGGGGGTGGCCACGACGATGTCCACCCCGCCGGTCAGCGCTTCCCGCTGTTTTCCATAGCGGACTCCGCCATGAAGAAGAGCCCGCCGCAATGGACGGTACTTGCCGTACAACTCCAACTGTTCGTCCACCTGCTGAGCGAGCTCGCGCGTCGGCTCGACAATGAGTACGCGCGGGTCCTGCCGGGTGTCTTCGTAGCGGGTGAGCAGGGGCAGGGAAAAGGCCGCCGTCTTGCCGGTACCCGTCTGCGCACCGCCGATGAGGTCCTCGCCCTGCAAAAGCGGAGGAATGGCTTCCGCCTGAATGGGGGTGGGCTTTTCGTACCCTTTTTCATCGAGGGCCCGCAGCACATCCGGATGCAGGCCGAGGTCGGCGAAGGTCGGCGGCGGGACCGCTTCTTCCATCGATTCGGTTGGGGATTCGTCCATGAATTTCGTTTTCAGCGTGAAAAGACCCGTTTCGGGCCAATCGCCAACCACGAACCTACAGGAATGGCCCCGCGCCGGGAACATTCGTGTGTATTCGTGGTTAGCAGTTGAAAGGGAAGTAGTATCCGCCAGCATCGGCCGGGTTCAAGAAGGAATGCCGGATACCTCCAAGGAAGAGAATTGTATTGCCGCACCGCCGCCCCCGGCGGAGGGCGCCGCCTGCCGGGGCCGGATCGCGCCGACACCTTCCGGTTGGCTCCATCTCGGCCACGCCGCCACCTTCCAGACCGCATGGCAACGCGTTCGCACCGCCGGCGGCACCCTTCTTTACCGGACCGAGGACCTCGATCCGCAGCGCTGCCGACCAGAATATATCGCCGGGGCTATGGAGGACCTGCGCTGGCTCGAGCTCGATTGGGACGAAGGTCCGGATTGCGGCGGGCCCCACGCGCCCTACCGGCAAAGCGAACGACTGCCCTTGTACCGTTCCCTCGTCGAGCGGCTGCACCACTCACACCTCATCTATCCCGCGCCGCAGTCCCGGCGGGAGATTCGCGCCGCCGATCCTCCCCGGTCTCCCCACGACGGGGAAATCCTTTTTCCCGCCGCTTTTCGGCCTCCGGCAGACGCTCCCCCGCCCGCTTTCGATCCCGCCGTCAACTGGCGCTTCCGCGTCCCCGAAGGCCGCGAAATGGTCTTCGAGGACCGCCGCCTCGGCAAAACAAGCTTTCGCGCCGGGCGGGACTTCGGCGATTTCCTCGTCTGGCGCAAGGACGGCGCTCCCAGTTACGAGCTCGCCGTCGTCGCCGATGATCACGCCATGGGCATCACCGAGGTCGTGCGTGGGGAGGATCTGCTCCTTTC
The DNA here is from genome assembly GCA_964345345.1 of uncultured Puniceicoccaceae bacterium. Lineage (GTDB taxonomy): Bacteria > Verrucomicrobiota > Verrucomicrobiia > Opitutales > Oceanipulchritudinaceae > Oceanipulchritudo. Next base: position 55,201 of record CAYFRH010000003.1, read on the forward strand.
CACGGCGCGCCAGCTGCTGCTCTTCGAGGCTTTCGAATGGCGACCGCCGGGGTGGTTTCACTGCCCCCTTGTCGCCGATCCGGATACCGGCCGGCGCCTCGCCAAAACCCACCGCTCCCTCGCGCTGCGGGAGCTACGCCACCGCGCTTTTTCACCGAGGGACGTCTTCCACATGGCCGGACGGCATCGGCTTTGACAAAACGTTCCGCCAGGCACATCACCCTCTTATGGACGAAACGGAGCGGCTCGCGGAACGCGAACGGAGGCTGGCCTTCTGGCAACAATGGCTGCAGGAAGACGGTCTCCACGCCACCGACCGCGACCAGCGTCTCGACCCGGAGCGCCCTTTCCCGGATTGGGGCCACGAAGGACTTCCCGAGGGCACGGTAAACGCCCACGTCCTTGACCTGCAGTCCGGTCCCCTGCCCGCCCTT
>CAYFRH010000003.1:55734-56939 GCA_964345345.1 uncultured Puniceicoccaceae bacterium
GGGCACGGTAAACGCCCACGTCCTTGACCTGCAGTCCGGTCCCCTGCCCGCCCTTGGCCGGAAGGCGGAGGGAATGCGTATCGAAATTTCCGCTACGGACGACCTTGCCCACGCATTCGCGCCCTTGTACGCGGAAACCGCAAAAGAACCGTCGCTGCGCCCGCGCTTCTGCCATCCCGACGATATCCTCCCCACCTTCGGGAAAGAGGCCTTCGACCTGATTTATACCTACAACGGGCTCGATTTCCTCGAGGATCCCATCGCCACCCTGCACGGCCTTCTGGCGACCCTTCGCCCCGGTGGAAGCGTCGTGAGTTTTCACGACCATATCCTCGACGAGGACCGCTACCACCTCGAACGCTTCCGGTATTTTTTCCTCCTCAAGGACGACCGCATCGTCGTCCGTAATCAGCGTTTCCACCGCGACCTTGGCGACGCCTTGCCGGAGGCGGATCTTTCCCACTGGCTCGACGGCAATCTGCTGCGCGTCTCCCTGCGGCGACGGAAAGAGCTACGGCGGATTTCGTTTCCTTCGACCACGAAGGGAACCTCGGCACCTACTTTAAAGAAAAAGGGAAAGCTCCCGGAACTGATCAGCGTGCACATTCCGAAATCCGGCGGATCCTCCTTCAGGGATTTTCTGCAAAGCCTCTACGGTGATGGCCTGCGCTGCATGTACTCGGAAGAGGAAACGGATCCGGCACTCGTTCATGGAGTGAAGATCGAACCGCATATCCGCTGCCTGCACGGACATTTCCACGCTACCGCTTTCCTCGATCGCTTTGATAATCCAGCGCTCATCACGTGGCTTCGTCACCCCGTGGAACGAATTGTTTCCGCCTATTATCAGTACGTGCGAGTACCCGAAGAGGATCTCTTTGCATTCAACCGCCGCATGCAACAGGAGGGATGGAGTCTCATGAAGTTCGCCCGGGATCCGGAGATGCGAAAACTCGTCCGCTGGCATCTGTACGGCATGCCTCTTGAGCGGTTTCTCTTCATCGGCATCATGGAGGAATATGATTTTTCCCTGCGACTCTTCTGCGCGCTTCTCGGTGTGAATCCGCCCCGTAGTGTTGCCAAAGTAAATACAAACCCCGCCCGCGGGGAGGAAGGCTACGCCCTCACCCGGGCGCAGCGCCGCGAACTGGAAGGCCTTTATGACGAGGAAATCCGCCTTTACGAACAGAGCCGGGACCGCCTTC
>CAYFRH010000004.1:0-55790 GCA_964345345.1 uncultured Puniceicoccaceae bacterium
AAATCCGGTTCCCGTTAAGGGAGTGCGGGTTCGACCCCCGCCCCGGGTACCATGACTCTTCAGAAAAAGGGAAATTCGATTAACCGAGGAAGGTGCGTATGCTCTCCTGTAGTTGTTTTTTCCGTACAGGTTTGGGTAGATATGCGTCCATGCCTGCGCTGAGACACCTGTCCTCGTCTCCGTCGAAGGCAAGGGCGGTAATAGCAAGGATCGGGACGTTGGGGGAGCATTTCCCGCATTCGCCGTTGCGGATGCGGCGGGTCGCCTCGAAGCCGTCCATGATCGGCATTTGACAATCCATGAGAATGAGGGCGAAGGATTGCTCCCTAACGCGTTTAATCGCCTCAAGGCCGTGGTTCGCGGTAATAATTTGATAATTAAATTTGCGGACTAATCGCTCGATAATCATTCGATTGACCACGTCGTCCTCGACGAGAAGGATGGAGGGAGTCCCTGCTTTGTTGTTCTTGGCGGCGCGGTTTTTAGAGCCCGGCTCGCCGGGGAAGCCTTCCAAGGTTTCGTTCGTCCGGAGGGGCAGTTCGAGGAAGAAGCTGGAACCGCTGCCCGGCGTGCTCTCGGCACGAATCTGACCATCAAGGGATTCGGCCAGCATTCGCGATGTGGCCAGGCCCAGACCGGTACCTCCATACCGTCGGGTGTTGGAATCATCAGCTTGGGCAAAGGGTTCGAATATGACGTTCAGCTTGTCTTCCGGAATGCCGATGCCGGTGTCGGAAACCGTGAAGCGGAAAACTTTCCGGTTGCCCCGATCCCCGATGATTTCCAAGGAGAGTTGAATTGTCCCGGCTTCCGTGAATTTGACGGCATTTTGTCCGATGTTGTGCAGGATTTGCTTGATATGGGCGGAGTCGCTCTGGACTTCCACTCTGGCTTTTTCCTGTACATGGAACTCCAGCGTCAGGCCTTTCCTTTCCGCGGAAAGGCGCAGTTGGCCGCACACCTCCTCGAAAAGCTGAGCGACGTTAAAGGAGCTCTCCTCAGAGGAGAGGTTTTTGGACTCAAGCTTGGAAAAATCGAGGATGCTGTTGATGACCTCCATCATAGCATTGGAACTGGTTTTGAGGATTTCCAGATTCTCCTCCTGCTGCACATTGAGGGGTGATTCCGCTAATAGTGTAGTTGCCCCCAGAATACCATTCATGGGTGTGCGCAACTCATGGCTGATATTGGAGAGGAACTGGCTTTTGATGCGGCTGGCCTCCCCGGCCTCCTTCTGCGCGCGTTGCAGTATGTAATTCTGACTGCGTGCCAGTTCGGCCTGGGTCTCCAGTTCGGCCTCCGTCTGTTTAAGGCGGGTGATGTCGGAAATATATCCGTGCCAGAGGGTGCTGTCATCCTGAAGGCGTTCAGGCGCAGCGCGCCCGCTGTACCAACGGGTTTTCCCGTTAGGAAGGCAGACACGGAAATCGTATTCCCATTCCGCGAGGTGGGTCGCGGAGGCTTCCAGGGTCTTATGGAAAGCCGGGGCGTCATCCGGGTGCAGGACCTTTTCAATCGGCTCGAAATTGTGCAGGACCTCCGGTGGTTGACAGGCGAAAAAGTCGGGCAGGGTGGCGCTTGCATACGGCAGGCACGCACGCCCGTTCGGAAAGCGTTGTAACTGGAAAATCAGGCCGGGGATCCGCTGCGACAACTCTCCCAGAAGATTGGCCTGCAGGGAGAGGACATTCTTTATCCTTTCCTTTTCTGTGACATCAGTAAAGATGCCGATATAGTGTCGTGGCTTCCCCGACTCGCTGTCCGCTGGACCGATGGTGGCATCAACGCGATAGGTGGACCCGTCTTTACGCCGGTTGATGATCTGGCCACGCCAAATCTGACTGGCTTTGATGCTTCGCCAGAGTTCCCTGCGTTGGGGCTCTGGCATATTACCGGATTTAAACAAAGAGAGCGTCTGCCCTAAAAGCTCGTCTTCCTCATAGCCGGATACTTTACAGAATTCCTTATTTATCTGCAAAATTTTCCCCTTCTCGTTGGTAATCACCACGGGATTGGGGATGAGCTCAAGAAACCGGCTGACAAAATCCATCATCAAGTTGGTAGGCGTGCAATCAACTCGCCCTTTCCATCGTCAATAAAGTGATAAGAAACCTGACGAAAGGTAAAAAGGGGGAATTGGGATGGAAAGTTTTTTTGCTGCAGGTTGAGCGGGACTGAAGACATGAAGTTGTTTTACAAGTGGAAAGAAGGTATCGATGATCTGCCTGTCAAGCGGGGAGCCTCAGCAAGCCGTTCTTTGTTCCCGCAGATACGCATTCCCGGCTAAAGAAGCCGGGGAAAATTCCGTTAATAAGTGAAAAATATGCTCCAGAAAGAAGTGATAAAAATGAAGCATTCACGGAAAGGAAGGGGGCTCGGCGTGGCTTCCCCGGATTGGGGGAGGTACGGGGGCCGAACCTGTGCTGACCGCGAAAAAGAGGAAGCAGGGGGCGGTTTTGGAAAGTGAAGCCCCATCCTTTTTCGGACGGGGTCAGGAATTGGGCTGGCTGCGACGACAGCTTTTTCCCTCCCTTGAACCTTCGGACGCCACCCCTATCCTCCTTGTTCACGGCTATCAGGAAATAGGCAAATCCGCCCTTGTGCGCGCTTTCGCAGAGCAATCGCTGGCCGAAGGAAGCCGTCAACCCGCAGCTGCCTTCTGGTGGGAAGGACCAGTCCGTGCGGCCACGTTGAGCCAGTTTGGCGATGCGCTCCTCAAGACCGGCTGGTCGACCCTTTCCGAATTGCAGGCCAATCGATCCATTTTGTCCCGTGGCCTTGGATCGGTAAGCACGCCTTCGCAAAGCATGGAACCGGCCAAAGTCGCTGCCTACACCAAGGACGGTTCTGCGGCCGATATTGAGCGCAACCCCCTCGTAACCCTTGCCGAAGAGGAGTCCTTTCTTGCCCGCAAGTTTGGTAAGATGCTCCTTGACTGGCTGGAGCCAAGAGGGGGCAGGGCGAAGGTTGCCGGGCTCGACGCGCTCTTCCGCCTCGTTTTCATTTTCGATGCCTTTGAGAGTTATCCTACCGCGGTTAAAAACTGGTTGGGGCGGCACTTGTTGCCCGCTTTGCATGCCGATCCGCGCTTTCCGCGGTCGTGCATTCTCCTGACGGGCCGGCAATCATGGGAAGAAGGCGAGCAGGCAGACTACTGGGAATCCCATCCCGGGAGTTTCAAGCAAATGCTCCTTGGTCCCCTCGACCGTTTTGCCTGCGAGGAGTGGCTGCAAGCGGCGGGGAAGCCCCTATCCCTCGTCGACATCCTGCTCGAAGAATCGGAAGGCGTTCCCGGACGTATTCAGCGGATCCTCACTTTCGACCGCTACCTCGAAAAGAAAAGGGATGAACCCGCGCAAGCAGAAGGCCTGCTCTCCGGTTACGACGCCCGTCAACGCCGCTGGCTTCATGCCGCGGCCATGAGTCGGCTCGTCCACCGCGAGCTTTTGCAGGTGCTGCTGGGACGTATCGATGCGGAGAAGGCGTTTCAGTGGCTGCGCGATCAGGAAACTCTCTGCTGGAGGGACTCCCGCGCCGGCGAGGAGGTTCTCGCCCTGAAGGAAAGCGCTCGCGATGAAATCATCCGACGCGTGACCTCCAAGGTGCCGGCTCGCCACCGCGAGTTCCTCGAGAAAGCCAATGTTCTTACCCAGGTTATCAGCAAAGTGGATTCGTTCGAAAAACGCGAATATCTGCGCCACCTGACCCCTATCCAACCTTTCAACCGGGAATTGATTCGTGAGGTCTTCGGTGAAAATGGATAATCAGCTGCTCGGTTTTCTGGCGGAGCACCCCGAATATTTCGAGGGAACCATGGATGCCCTCGTCCTTCGGAAAGATTTGCGCACCTCTTTTGAATTCTACGCTCAGGCGATTGATCCGGTCAGTTACGAGAAACTGCGCGCCCGTGTGGAGGCTTACCGCGAACAGGAAAAAGAACGCTTGCAGGATGAAATCGGTCAATGGGAACGGGAGCGCAAACGAGAGGAGAGCCACCTGCAGGAAGTGAGCCGGGAACTGCGGAAACTGGAGCGGGAACTCAGACGGCTTGAGCAGCGTATCCACGCCCTGCCACGCGAAGTCCCCGAGGCCGCTGCGAAACCGGCCAGGTACAATTCCATCTTCGTTTTTCTCTTCCTTGATTTTCTGGGCGTGCTTTTCCTTTATGCTGGAATTCTATTGAACAAGGCCCTCGACTTCAGCTATATCCTCGCCGGTCTGATTTGTGTCGCGGCGGGCTTTTTCCTCGCTTATGGGGGGCAACCCCGGCCTCCGGAAAGGCCGTTGTCGCGCAGCTCGGAAATGCGCGAGAAACTTGCCCATCGAAAAAAACAGTTCCGGGAAATTTCCAAAATCAAAAGGGTTACCCTGGAGGAAAGAAAAAAAGTTGCTCTGGGGAAGATCCGGGAATTGAATGAAAATATTGAAGGCAATCTGATACGGATAAATGAGTACAACATCTAACTTGTTTTCCGCTATCAATTACTGTCGCGGAACCATCGACAAGTATGACCGCGTCCTTGAGCAGGTGCAGCGGTGTCCGACGATCGTCTCCCTGCGCAGCGTCAATGAAGCGCTGGGAAAATTAACGGCGCAAAACCAGAGTCCGGTCACGGAATTTGCCGAGGTCATCAGCCGGGACCTGTCGTTGACGGCACGGCTTCTGCGGCTGGTCAATTCCGTGTTCGGGGGCCTGTCCGTGAAGATCACCAGCATCGAGGAGGCGATCTTCTTCCTCGGCCTGCGTCAGATTCGGCAACTGACCATGACGACCCGCATCATTGATGAGCTGGAATCATTTGAAACGGAGGGTCTGGAATTTGAATGGAAGAATATCTGGCGGCACAGTATCGGCTCCGGCATCCTCACCCGGGAACTCCTTTCCATGACCCAGGGAATTATGGAGGATGATACCTATTACATTTGCGGCCTCCTTCATGAAATCGGCAAACTTGTCATGTTGAATGTTTTCCCGGAGCAGCTCAGGGATAGCGCTTTCTTGACCGGGGATACACCCGACGCTATCGCCGCCAAGGAGAAGGAACGCTTTGGCTGGAACCACGCCGAAATCGGCGCGATCTACCTTGAGGTCAACGGCCTTCCGAGGGAGATTGTGGAAGCGGTTCTCTTCCACCACAGTCCCGGAGCGGCCTTTCACCAGAAGGGCTATGCCGCAGGAATCCAGATAGCCGACGCCATTGTGCGTTACGGGGGATGCGAGGAGATTTTTGAACCGGAAGTGGAGGTCGCCTACGGCGATTGGGAAACCCTGCAGGGTTGGGAAATCCTCTACAGCGGAGAGGCGACGGAAAGTCAGTATGCGCGCGCCACCGTACTCAGCAGCATCGAGCGGCTTCCTTCCATTCTGCAAGGCCTGCTCTAAGGCGGCAAATACTGCCGGGTGGAGAGGCATGGGTTGCTTCCCCGATCGCTCTCTCTCCGCCGCATTGATTGGATCTATATTGCGCAGACAGGTTTATAAAATTTACGGATAAATGGGTTCGAAACCTGCTTGTCCTCTGCTATGGATATTAATCGACTGGGCGGCCTCGAAATTCTGGGCGATTACCGTCAGACGCAGCAAAGGCTGACGGATACACTGGACCGGCTGGCGACCAGCCAACGGGCTTCCAAGCCCGGAAAAGACCCGGTCTTATGGCAGGAGGTCGAAGGCCTGCGCGCTTATGTGGAAAGGCTGTCGGGATTTTCCGACAACCTCAACCGCGGCGCCGCCAGTGTCGAGGTGTCCCTTTCCTCGATGGAGGCGGCCCGGTCCCATCTGGGGCAGTTGGAGAAGGAGCTGCGGACCGCCTTTGCCGAGCCTTCAGGGTCGCCGGCGCGCACGGCGGCACTGAAGACATACAACGAGCTTCACCGATACGTGGATGACACGGCCCGGGCTCCGGATCCCGGTGCCCGGCGTCTCTTGAGTGATCCTGCGGAGGTGGAGGGGGCGGGGGACGTGGAAATCCGCGCCGGGGACAACGGTTTCATGCTGCGGTTGCGCAGCCGGGAAATCCACACGGGTGCGGAAGGCTTGAACCTTCCCAGAGCGGGGGAACCCCCTCCCTCCGAAAGGGAAAAGGATCCTCAGGCCCGGCCCCTGATCGCCAATATTGAGCAGGCCACCGACGAGGAAATCGAAGACATGATCCGCTATCTGGAAAGCGCCAAAGAGGACCTTGCGGCCAAACAGAACGGCCTCGCCCTCGATGCGAGGGCCATCGAGGACGCCCAGGATCTCAACGAGGCGTTCGTTTCCAGGAACCAATCCCAAGCGGAAGCCCTCAGTGTGCCCGATCTGAATGCGGAGGCCGTCCTCGCGCAGTCGATGCAGTTGAAGAATACGCTGGCCTTGAACGGACTTGCTGGACTGAACGGCACCCGCGAACTGGCCCTGCAGCTACTGCGCCCCTGAGGGCGGCTTTGCCCCGTGCCGAACAGGAGAATTGACTTCCAACCCCCTCTGTAAGTACATATCCACTGCGGTAGGCACCTTTTATGGCCTTAAAGCTGAAGTTAAAAGCGGGAGAGAAAATTTACATCAATGGGGCGCTGGTGGAAAACGGTCGCAGTTCCGCCGAGCTCCATGTGCTGAACAAGGTGACGATCCTGCGAGAGAAAGATATCCTTCTTGAAGCGGACGCCGATACGCCCTGCAAAAAAATCTATTACGCCGTGCAAAGCCTCTACCTTGAACCCGCCAACGAAGCGCATGTCATCCGGTACCTCTCAAAACTTTCCATCGAGATCGTGCGGGCAGCCCCGAGCGCCTTCCCCTACATCGACCGTATCCACGAATTCGTTTTTGGGAAACGGTATTATTCCGCCTTGCGGCAGACTCGGGAACTGATCCAGTACGAGGAGGAATTACTCCATCATGCGAGAGCAGCTGAATAAATTATACCGGCAGGCCCAAATGGATTCTGCGCCGAGCGGGCGGCAGATCGAGATCTCCATTCTGGAAATGTCGTCCTCCAAGCTGCGGGCCCTGCTCGAGGGGGAAAAGGAGGGTGCCTGGAGCCGCGACCTCGACGAGGCTTTGAAGTTTAATCAAAAGGTATGGGATGTTTTTTCCTCCGACTGGATGAATCCCGAGAGCAAGCTTTCGAGAGAATTGCGGCAGAACCTTCTGAGCATCGCGGTTTTCGTTAAGAAAAAGACCTTTACCGCCATGGCAGATCCGGACCGGGCATCGCTCGAATTGCTCATTCAGCTCAATGATAACATCATCGACGGGCTGCGAGCGGGCTTGCAGGCGGGTGAAGACGAGGAGGATGGGGACGGGGACGCACCTCTTGACCCCGTCTCCGACCGTTAACTTTTTCTGGTCGCGAACTCGGCTGGCGCGTGGGAACGGAGTATGTGCGGAATTATCGGCATATTCCGACGCCAGGGGATCAGGCAGGGCGATGAGCAGGCCCTGGATTGCGGAATGGAGCAAATGGCGAGGCGGGGGCCGGACGGGGAAGGAAGGCACCGGACGCCACAGGTCCTGCTAGGGCATCGACGGCTGGCAATTCTCGATGTTTCCCAGGGTCGCCAGCCATGGGTGGACGATGCGAGCGGGGTGGTCCTGTGCTACAACGGGGAACTCTACAATTTCCGGGAACTGCGGGAGGAGTTGAAAAGCGAAGGGCACGTTTTTCGAACGGATTGCGACACGGAGGTTCTCCTCGCGGCCTACCTTCAATGGGGTGCGGAGTGTCTTCACCGGCTGGAAGGCATTTTTGCCTTTGCCCTGCTGGATCCGCGCCGGGAGCGGCTCTGGCTGGTCCGCGACCGGTTCGGTATCAAGCCTCTGTATTATGCGAAAATCGCCGATGGTCTTGTCTTTGCCTCCAGCGTGGCGGCGTTGCTGGCCTTTCCGGAGGTCGGGCGGCGCTGGGATCCTGCCGCCCTCGTGCATTACTTCCTGACCATCCGCACCACCCTCGGCGAACAAACCCTCTTACGGCAGGTGTGCAGTCTCGAGCCGGGCCGGGAGCTGCGCATAGGTCTTGGCGACGGTCGATGGGAGAGGCGGATCTACTGGTCGCTTCCGCGCCTTGCGGCCTCCCAGAAGGAGCAGGTGTCTGACCTGCAGCAATGCGCCCGCACGGTAAGGGAGCGGTTGGATGCCACCGTTGGGCGCCAATTGATCAGCGACGTTCCGGTGGGGGGATTTCTAAGCGGTGGAATCGACAGCAGCATCCTGATGGCTGCCGTCCTCCGGCACCGTACCGAGGGTTTCGGGGCCTGCAGCGTCGGCTATCCACGATCGCAGTACAATGAATGGAATCATGTCCGGCGGGCGTCCGACTTTCACGGGGTCGATTGCCGGGAACTGGCACTGCGGGAAGAGGATTTCCGCACGGATTGGGAGGAACTGATTCGCTTTAAAGGCCTTCCCCTGAGCACGCCGAACGAAGTGCCGATCCGGAAACTTGCCGAGTCTTTCGGCGAGCAGTACACGGTGGCCCTCACAGGGGAGGGCGCGGATGAAATCTTCGGGGGTTACGCCGGCCCCACCTTCTGTGCCTACGATTACGAGCGGTCCCTTGGTCGGGAGGGCGGAATCGCGGAGCCTGCCCTGCAGCGAGCTTACGGAACCTCCCGCTTTTCCGGCCGGCAGGACCATTTTTTCCGTGTCAACTCATGGATTGACCTCGAACGGCAAAAGCGGGAGCTGCCCGGCCTGCACGCCGCAGATGCGGAGAGGACCGTCCTTGACTGGTACGCTGAACGCTTTGAGGAAACGGCGGCCTGCAGTACCTTTGACGCCTATCTTCACCTGCATGTACGGGTGAACCTCGAAGGCTTGTTGAACCGTCTCGACAGCAGTACGATGTACGCAAGCGTGGAGGGCCGTGTGCCCTTTACCGATACCGAAACCGCTGCATGGGTTTTCAGCTTGCCCGATGAAGTGAAAATGGCTCTGTGCGACGACATCCCCGCCCACGAGCGCCACTGGAGGACAAGCTTTGATCTCATCGGACGCGATGCCGTTGAGACCAAACGCCTTCTCCGCATGGCTTACGCCGACCGTGTCGACCGGCGGATCCTCGAGCGCCGCAAAGTCAGTTTCCCTGTGCCCTTCCAGGAATGGATGGAAGGTCCCTTGCTCGAGCCTTCGCGCTCCCTTCTGCGGGAAAGCGCGGTGGTCTCCCACCTGCGTGGACCCGGGAAGGGCTTGGAAAGAATCGATGGCATGATGGGCTGGCCCATGCTCAACCTTGCCCTGATGGAGAAAATCTGGAAGGTCACCATCTGAGGATTTTTCCATCGAGCCCGACTTCCCGAAGATTTCAGAATCGCATCAGTTATGGATATTGAGAAAGCCCTGGTCCTTGATGACGAGATGATCATCCGGCGAACCTTGCAGGAATATTGCCATCAGCGGCACATCAAGGTCAGGACAGTGGAAACCGTTCAGGAGGCTCTCAAGGCCTTGAAGGAGAATCACGGCTACGACCTCATGTTTCTTGATATTCATCTTCCGGACGGGGATGGGACGGAGGTGCTGGAAGCGATGCAGGGCCGGGAGGATGCTCCCCTCGGGGTTATGATCACGGGCCAGGGGACCATCGATTCCGCCGTGACCTGCATGCAGCTCGGAGCCCACGACTACCTGCTGAAACCTTTTTCCGTGGAGCAGGTCGATCTCACCCTGCAGCGGCTGGCGAAGTACAGCAAACTGGTCCAGTTGAACCGGGAATTGTCCGGGGGCACCGCCGGGGCCCTGCAGGAGATGATCGGGGATTCTCCGGAGATGCATCGGCTGACCGACTTGATTCAACGCGTGGCCCGCACGGACGCCACCGTCCTTGTCACGGGAGAAACCGGCACAGGGAAGGAGTTGGTTGCGCAGGCCATCCATCAGAACAGTTTCCGCAAGGACAAACCCTTTATTAAAGTGAATTGCGCGGCGGTTTCCGAAAGTCTCATCGAGAGCGAATTCTTCGGTCATGAGAAGGGGGCTTTTACCGGAGCGATGAACAGTCGCGCCGGGCGATTTGAATTGGCGGATGGAGGGACGATCCTCCTTGATGAAATCAGTGAAGTGTCGCTTACCCTGCAGGCGAAGCTCTTACGGGTGCTGCAGGAAAAGGAGTTGGAACGCGTCGGGGGGAGCAAGACGATTCCCGTCGATGTCCGGATCATCGCCACCACCAATCGGGATCTGGCCAGCTCGGTCGAAGCGGGGGAATTTCGCCAGGATCTGTATTACCGTCTCAATGTGTTTCCGGTCCGTTCCCCTTCCCTCCGTGAACACAAGGGAGATATCCGTCGGCTCGCGCACCATTTTCTGCAGCGGTTTGCCCGCAAGCATTGCCGGCAGCATGGCCGCAAACTCCGGGATTTCAGCGAGCAGGCCTACGTGCTGCTGTGTCGGCATTCATGGCCGGGCAACGTGCGCGAATTGCAAAATCTCGTCGAGCGATCCGTGATCCTCGCTTCTCCGGAGAATGAGTTGGTCGATGCCACGGTCCTGCCGCTGGAAATCCAGGTTTTATCCGAAGGGGAGGGGGACGCCGAGGCGATAAAGGGGACGCTTGATCCTCCGGAAGCTCCGGCGGAGGTTTCGGGACCGGCGGAGGTAGCGGAGGACGGACGGAACGGGGACCCCGCGGAGCGGATTGTCCGCGCCGCCGCTCCGAGGGGGGACTGGTCTCTCGAGAATCTGGAAAGACGCTTGATTCACGAAGCCTTGCAGCACAGCGACGGGAACCGGAGCAAGGCTGCGGAGATGATGCAGATCAGCATCCGGACCTTGTTCAACAAGCTGAAGCTTTACCGGAAAAAGGGCTACACGGAGTTCGAGCCCTATTTCAATTCCTGAACGCGGCTTTTGCCCTTGCCCGGCAAATTTTGCTTTTGAGGAGGTCGGCGACCTCCGTTCACGCCTCGTAACCAAAGAGGGCGACCGCCTGCTGGTAATCCGGCAGGGCCCGGATTTTCTCCATCTGCTCCGGTTCCAGCTCTTTGTGGTGAACGGGCTGGATGGTGCGGAAGCTTGAATTGTCTCCGGTGATCTTCCTGTAATCGGGCCAGCGGTCCGCGTAGCCAGGGTCGAAGGGGAGGGCGAGGGCCGCGCACATTCGGCGGAGGTGCCCGTCGGGATCGCGGGTAAAGTCTTCGTAGCGGGTGAATCCCACCTCCCGGGCCACTTCGGCAAACACACGGTAGGCATAAAAGTATTCGCGCAGATCCCAGGACCCCTGCATGACGCCGAGTTTGCTCAAGCTCACCAGTTGGTCGACGGGATGTCGGACCGTGATGTGGCTTTCAACTTCGGCCACCTGCCGCAGTTCTTCGGCGGTGGTCAGCCGGAGAGTGGGCTCGGGAAGAAAGGGGCGTGCGATGAAGTCGAGGTGCGTCCAGTCGCGGACAAGAAGCGCCCCGCCCCGCGATTGCGCACGTTCCGCAAGAAGGACGAGCAGCTCACTGAACTCCACCCGTTCCCGCTTCCCAAGCTTGCGAAGGTCGTGTTCGGTGGGAAGCCGATGCCATTCAATGGCCTGCCGCAATGGATTCATCGCTTCGACCATGCGGGTGTAGGCAGCGTCCACCTGCTCGGTCAAGGGATGGATTTCGCTGAGCAGGAAGACGCCTTCCATGCTGCCGAGGCACTTACTGATCAAAGTCCCACCGGACCGGGCCAGGTGATGGAGGACGCGGATTGTCGGTTTCGCCATACGTTTCGTTTCGCCCATCCGGGGGGCAAGGGCAAGCAACAATCGGGCCATTCGGCGAGGAACTGTCTTTCCCGCAGCAACCCAGAATTGAATTGGCATGAAATCTGAATGTCCCAAGTTGGCCGTTTGGAGAGGACCTCCGGAACGGAAATATTTGCCGACATGAACAACGAAGAAGAGGCTCTGGAATCGCCACCCGCGCCCCTGGCCACTCTGCCCGGCCTGGGCAGGGAGGAAACGGAGAGGATCCTGGGCGATTTCCGAAAGCGTCTCGCCGAGGAGCCGACCGACGGCGTCCTTGCGGACATCCGTCAGTGGTTGCGGCAGGAACCCTTGCAGGAGCGCGGCTTCGCCCTTCTCGGGGAGGGCTACGAAAAAGGCGGCAGGGTCGGGGAAAGCGTCGTTGCCTTTGAACGCGCGATGCAGTTGAAGACCCTTGCCTCCGCCCGGCGTCCTGCCGAAGCAATCAGGAGACTCGGCAATCTGCGGGAGGCGAAGGCGAGTCCCGGGAAGGTCCTTGTCCTCGACGGATACGCCTTCGTGAACCTCGTATGCCAAGTTACGCGCGCGGGCAGGATCCTCTGCGGCCGTAGCTTGGACGGGAGTGCTTTCCTCCGAATATTGCGGGATCCCGGCGAGGGAGGAGAAGCGGCCTGGGAAAAAGACCTAGGGATCCTCGGCGATTTGACGAAGCGCAACTGCCAGACGTCTCCGGCCCTTCTTTCCGAGGGCTTTGTACGCCTCAACGATATCGGACACCTCCTTCCGGAGGAAACCGCAGTCACGGATACGAGGCAGGGCGGACCGGTACCCATGCGGTATGCCATCGAGGAATACCTGACCTCCATTCGGGGCTACCGCTTCGCCGACCTCGCCCTCGCGCTTCTGGAGCAGCAGGCCCTCGGAATTTACCACGGGAACCTCCACCCCTCGAAAATCCATTATGATCCGGAAAAGGGCTTGTGCCGGTTCAGGAGCTTTGACCAGGCGCAGCGGCTGGATGAAGAGCAGAGGCGCCTGAAACCGCGGGCCTACGTGCAGTGGATGAATGATTTCCATTCCGGGGACAGGGAGGCCGGGACCAAGTCGTTCCTTCACCACTACAAGGGCGTGGACCTCGAGCGGGACTTCTGGAGCTATTTCACGAACGGAGCCCTCGACCTTGCCTGGACGGAGGTTTTCCGGAAGCAGCTGACCACCGGTGCATCCGGACGAGTTCATCACACCCATCATGGGGATCGGGTGCGTATCAAGGGGGAGCGCGGCATTGATGGACGGCGGAAGCTGCTCGAGGAAATTCCCTTCCGCGAGGGAGAAAGCGTTGCCGACATCGGGTGTGCCTCCGGGCTTGTCTGTGAAGTGCTTGCGGATCGGGGCTGCCTTGTCACCGGCGTCGATATGGACCGCAAGCTGATGCGCGGAAACCGGATCCTCGCCAATATCCACGGCCGTTCCATTGAATATCACGGGCTTGATGTGGAGCACGAGAAACTCCCCGGAAGGTACGACACGCTGCTTCTCTTTTCCACCTTCCACCATTTCCTGTGGCCGGAGCGGACGGCCGGGCGCCTTGCCGCCCATTGCCGGGAGCGCATTATCGTCGAAAGTCCCCTGCAAGCGAAGGGGGCCAAATGGGTCGGGGGTCGCTTGGAAACCAGCGAGGGGATACATTGCCATTCAGCAGAGGAGCTGGCTTGTCGGCTGGAGCAATTGTTCACGGGTTTTGTATTGGAAAAGGACTACGGTAAAGTGGACTCCGGACGCCAGGTTCTGGAACTCCGAAGGAGAGAAACGGAATGAGTCCTGCCGACGACAGCGGTTTGTTCCAGCGGGCTAAAGGCCTTCACCAGTCCGGTGACCTTGAATCGGCGCTGCCGTTGTATGAACAGGTTCTGCAGGGCGGCCCCTACCGTCCCCACGCCGCCTACCTGTTCGGCGTTCTGCTGAGCCAGCTTGGCCGCTACACGGAGGCCATTCCGGTATTGGAGGAAGCCGCCCGCAGAGCCCCCGAACATGAACCGACGGCCTGCGCCCTCGCCCACGCCTTTTTCTGGGTCAACCGCGGAAAGGAGGCGGAAGGTTGGTATCTCCGGGTCCTGCGCCGGAACGGGCGCAATGCGGAGGCCGCGGTCGGGCTGGCAAGGCTCTACAATGACGCGGCCCGCTGGGACGACCTCGTCTTCATCGGATACCAGGCTCATCGCTTCCACCCGGGAAACCTCGAACTTACGGGCTGGCTGGTCCGGGCTCTTGCCCGAAAGGACCGGCACGCCGAGGCGGCGGAGCTGCTCGTCCGCAACATGCTCGATACGGAGGAATCCGATGCGGCCTACGACTGGCTGGAGGATCTGTTTCCCCGGGTCACGGTTCCCTCGCGGCAGCTCCTTGCGGATCTGGAGCGGCTGGAGTCCACGCGGGGACAACGCCTGCACATCACCGCCTGCGTCCGCGTAAAGGATACGGTGGCGGCGGAGATTGCCTTCACACGCATGCGCGAAGTGGCCGGGGATACCGCCGCGATGACGTTTGGCGAGTTTGCCGACCTTCTCCAGCAGGAAAAGTTGTTCAGCGAGGCGGAAACCTACCACTGGAAAGAACTTGAGCGGGATCCTTCCGATCTGCAGAGGACGCTTCGCCTTGCCAACGCCCTGCTGGGACGTGCCAGGGAAGACATTCCCGAGAAATACGTGGAAGCGAAGGAACTGGGCGAATTTCTGCTCAACCAGAATTCCGAGGATCCGGGCGTTCTCGACCTCATGGGCGGAATCTACATGGGCGCCTCACGGCCCGAACTGGCCCTGCGGTTCTACGACCGGCTGCTGGAACTGAATCCGGATCATCCGATCTTCGGTTCGCCGTATTTATTCAACAGCAATTACGATGAAAACCGTACCGCCGGACAGATTTTCGAAGCACACAGACGATGGGGGGAGATATCCGGGCAGGGAAGAAAGCCGGGGGTCCGGGCATGGAAGGACCTTGACCGCAACCCCGAGAAACAATTGCGGATCGGTTTTGTCTCCCCGGACCTCGGGAATCATCCGGTGGGATATTTTTTTATCAATGTCCTGAACGCCTTTGAGCGGGACCGTCTCGACGTATTCCTTTATTCCAATCGGGATGAAGGAAAGGACCACGACAAGCTGTCCCGCGAGTTTTTCGATACAGTAGGGGAACGCCGCTGGCGGTGGACAAGAAACTGGCCGGACCGGCAGCTGGTACGGCAGATCGAGGAAGACGGGATCGACATCCTGGTCGACATGGCGGGCCATACGGCCTATCACCGCCTTCCCGTTTTCATGCAGAGGCCGGCACCGCTACAGGTCACCTGGCTGGGGTATCCGAATACTACGGGGTTGTGCAGCATTGATTACCGTTTCTCCGACGCCGTAACCGAACCGCCAGGGGCCAGCGACGAGCGGAGTACGGAAACAATCTACCGCCTGCCCAACGGTTTCCATTCCTTCCGCATACCGGAGAAAATACCGGATGTGGTGGACCCCCCGATGCTGAAAAACGGGACGATCACCTTCGGCAGCTACAACAACATGAACAAGCTGGGATCGCGTACCATCGCCTTGTGGGCCGATCTGCTCAAGGCGGTGCCAAGGTCGCGGCTGGTGATCAAGCACAAGACCCTCGCCGTCCTCGATAACCGCGAGTCCCTGCGTTCCCAATTCGCCATGTACGGCATCCAGGCGCGCCGGGTGGAACTGCTGGAAACAACGCCCGGACAGAAACAGCACCTTGAGACCTACGGGGATCTGGATATTGCCCTCGACCCTTTGGCGTATAACGGAACCACGACCAGTTGTGATTCCCTCCTCATGGGCGTCCCGGTGCTTACGCTTCCGGGCGAAGCTCATGCTGCAAGGGTTACGGCGAGTCTCCTGCATCGTGTGGGGCTGGATGAATGGATTGCCTCGGATTGGAATGATTTTATCCGGCGCGGTAAAGCCGCCGCGCGCGATCCGGAGCGGCTCACGGCCATTCGCCGTCAACTGCGGCAACGCTTTCTGGAGTCGCCTCTCGGGAACGCGACGTTTCTGGCCGGGGATATGGAAGATGCCTTTCGCGATATGTGGCGACGCTGGTGCCAAAAACGGGAATCCTCGAAGAAGTCCTCCTTCGAGGAATTGCCATGGAAATTATGAAGCTAAAACGGAGATACACCCGATGAGTGAAGAACAGGAAAAAAACGATTTTCCGCCGGAGGTTGTGGACGCGTACGAGGAGGCCGTCCGGCTGGCCACCCGGGAGAACCGCGACATGGAAAAGGCGGCCGACCTGATGAAGAAGGCCGCCGACGCGGGGCATCCCGCGGCCCTTTGCAATCTCGGCTACCTCCATGTCGCCGGGGACGGTGTGGAACTTGATCACAGGAAAGCAGCCGGGCTTTTTCAAAAGGCCGCGGACAGGGGTTCCTTGCAGGCCGCCTTCAACCTTGCCCGTCTCTACCGGGTCGGCAGCGGCGTGGACCAGGATACGGACAAGGCCCTCGCCCTGTATCGCGAGACCGCCAAGGCCGGGTATCCCGATGCCCTGTACAATCTGGGCCTCTTTTCCTACACCGGGGAGATGGGCGTGGAAGTGGACAAGAAAGCCGCTGCCATCTTCTTCGAGAACGCCGCCAATGCCGGGCATGCCAAGGCACTGTACAGCCTCGCGCTCTGTTACAATCTGGGCGATGGCGTGGATAAAGACGAGGAAAAGGCCGTCGCCCTTTATCAGCAGGCGGCTGAAAAGGGCGATGAAAACGCGGCCTTCAACCTCGGCCTGCATTACTACTACGGGCGCGGTGGCCTGGAAGCGGACCTGCAACGGGCGAAGGAATTCTTCACCGCCGCCGCCAAAACCGGTCATGAAAAAGCCCAGGCGGCCCTTGCCTCCCTCGAGGAAGAGGAGAAATAAAAAAAGCGGGGCCGGAGCCCCGCTTTTGCTGAGAATCACTGCTCCCTCACGGGAGCGCTGGAATTATCCGAGAAGCTGCAGGACCTGCTGGGACTGCTGCGAGGCAAGGCTCAGCGACTGGGTCGCGAGCTGCTGCGAGGTCTGCAGGGCGAGCAGGTTCGCGCCTTCCTCATTGAGATCGGCGAGGGTCAGCTCGTCCGCCCCCTCCGTCAGCGTATTGATCAGTTCATTACTGAAGTCTTCCCGCGTGGTGATGGTGGCGAGGTTCTGGGCGAGGTCCGATGCCTGTGTCTGCAGGGCCTCATCGAAGGTTTCCAACTGCTGGATCACCGCAGCGAGGTCGTCCTGATAATTGGTACCGCCAAAGTCGACCATACCGGCACCGCTGCCGGCACCCTGGATGCCCACCGCATCATCCCGCTGGGTGTCCAGCGCGATGGCGACTGCGGAGGTCGCCGTGGCCGCCTGGGCAGCTGAAGCACCGATGTTGGTGTTGGCGGCGGTGGCACCTGTTGCCGTGAATCCGGTGCCTCCGGCAAAGCTCACCGTGTTGTTCGAGGCTGCCGCTACTGTGGCGGAAAACCCGGATGCGGTCGTAATTGCCAGCGTAGCCTGCGTAATGTTCGCGGTGATCGCGGCGGCATCAACATTGCCCGAGGCATCGACACGGCCACGTCCGTCCGAGCCGGGACCGCGCACGTCGAAGCCACGGACATTGAGGACGGATGCGTCAAAGGTTTCATTGAACTGAACCGTCTCGGTTTCGTTCCGCTCAAGAAGGTTGATCCCGGCATAGCCGGAGTCCTTCGCAGTTTCAGAAATCTGTACGATCAGCTCATTGAACTGCGTCCCGAGGTCAGCGCGGGCATCGGCGTCGGTATTGCCGAGGGCGTTGTTCACGACACCTTTCATGGCGGAGATAAAACCGCGGATGGTGGAGATCCCGTTGTCGGCGGCCTTGATCCGCTGGATCGCCTGGCCCATGCTATCGAGCCGGGTTTCCAACCCCGAGGCCCGGTCATTCAGGTTGACCGAGGCAAAGAAGTTGGTCGGGTTGTCAATGGCGCTGTTGACCTCTCTTCCGGAGGCGAGACGCTCCGTCGTGCGGTCAAAGAGCCGCGAGGATTGCTGCAGCTGCAGCAGGTTGGAACGAATTCCAGCATTGAGTGATATATCTGACATTTACGTAACCTTTCTGGTTGTTATGTTTTGTATGCTAGTGTCTCGGCATTCTTGCCTCGACACAATGGCCTAACGACGGGCCTGTAGCTGGATTTAATAAAAAAGGCCGATTTTTGCGGAAGTAGAGGAAACTATCTATGGATACCGGGAGAAAGCTCCTTATAAGCGACCGTTTTAATACTGAAAAAAAAGACAAGATCCTTGGGGGTCCTTGTCTTTGTCCGGGATCGGGAGAGAAAAAAGCTTTTATCCAAGCGGCTGCAGCAGCTGCTGTGACTGCTGGAAAGCAAGCGAGAGCGACTGCGTGGCCAGCTGATTGAAAATTTGCAAGGCCAGTAGGTTGGCGCCTTCTCCGCTCCAGTCGATCATGCCGACGCTGTTGCCCGCCCCGAAGATTCCGATGGGATCGCCGTCCTGCGTGTCGATGGCGATGGCTACCGCGGCGCCGCTGCTGGCAAAATAAATTTCCATGAAATTTCCCCGACAAGATCCCGAATATCGTGGCGACAAGGACAGGCAGGAATTGCCTGTGACATTTCCAGGGGTGGCAGTTATTGCCTGAAAGATTCGATACGGATGCGCGCCTTCCACAAACCTCTGAGCTCCTCGAGAAGCCCGGCTGCGGTAGCGAAATCCTCCTTCTCGACCGCCTTCCCGATGTCCTCGTAAACCGCCATCAGCGACAAAGCCAGCTCGGGTGCGTGTGCTGGCTGCAGCGTTGAGCGGAGAAGGGCGAGGGCGTGGCGGATTGTTTCCGCATCTTTGCGGATGGCGGCGTCACAGGCTACCTGATGGACTTCCAGAAGTCGTTCCCCATTGGAGCGACCGGATACCTCGACGATGGACTGGTACGGATCACGGGCCACGAGTACGGTCAGCCATTGCCAAGCCAGGTGTTGGTGGCCGCGGCATTCTGGAGGGAAGCGAGTTGCTGTGGGGTTTGGTTGGCCTGGGTGGGCAGTGCGCCGCTGGTGGAAAACAGCTGGTTGGCCACATTGGCAGTCCGGGAACCCGCGGAGGCTGCCGCGAAGAGGCCGCTCCCGTCCGCGCCGGAAAGGATAGAAAGCGCTCCGGAAGCGTTCAGTGTTAGGACAGAGGCCTGGAGGTTGTCGGCGGAACGGCGCTGCGCGGAGGCCCGCTGTTGACTGAGCTCCTCGATCCGCTGTCTGGCTTCGCCGATGAGGGCGCGCTGCTCCTCGACCACCGCGATGGCCTCGTCAATTTTTGCGGAGTATTGCGAGAAGTCGAAATCCTCCAGGGGAGGACGTTCCCGGTTGTACTCGAGGGGCACCGTCAGGAAGGCGCCCTCCGTCTGGAAGGCGTTGTTGTTCACGGTGAAGGAAAGCCCGTTTTCCAGATCGATCGTCTTTGCCCCGTTCCCGGAAAGATCGATATCAAACCGGAAGGCTTTCAGGCGGCCAAGGGCGTCATTGAGACGGATGACGGAATTCTCCCCGCGGTATTCAATGTTGAGGGAATACGTTCCGCTCTCAAGGGGTTGCCTGTCGGGAGCCACCGGGCTGATGACCGGTCCCGCCACGCCGAGGGAGGTATCCTTGATGGTCAGCGGGGTATCGTAGAGAAAGGACGCGGATTCGGGGACGGGTTCTTCCCCAGTCCGCAACTCGTGGGCTTCCAGTCTTCGGTACGAAAGGGTCGCCCGCAGTTCCGCCGGCCCTCTTTCCTCGAAATCGAACTTATCAAAGGAGGAAAAGAAATTTTCCATCTCGAAAGTGAGGCGTACACCGGCATCGAAGTCCACCCACTGACTTCCCGTGCCGGACAGATCCACGTTTTCCTTCCTTTCGATGAGGGCACCTTCCATGCTGCGCAGCTCAACAGAAGAGTTCGCCCCTTCGTAGGAGATTGCCACTTTGTAGTCGCCGTCTTCCAACTCGAGGGCCTCGTTGCCGGAGGCAAGGTAGGAAGCTTCCCTGATATCAAGACCGATGATATCGTACCCGCTATTCACGATCCGGTCCTCGGTGCGAAAGCGGATGGTGGCCTCGGCAGTGGCCCGGGAGGTTGATAAGCCGAGCGAATCCTCCCCATAAGTGAGGAGCCGGGAAACCTCAAGGTCAAGGGGGCGGGTGCCGGGTCCGAGATCCAGAGCCACCGGGTCGCCGGTAAAGACCGGGCGTCCCTTGAACCGATTGGCCTCCACAACCTGGTCAAAGCCTGCAGACAGACTGCGCAGTTTGCCGTAGATCTCCCTGAGCTTTCGCTCGTTCCCGCGCGCGCTTTCCCCTTCCTGCGCCAGTTGCCGCATGGTGGTCAGATTTCCTTGCAGGGTTTCCAGCCGCTTCTCGGCACCGGTTACCAGACGGAAAGACTCCTCTGCGTTCTCCGTGCGGATTCCGGTTCGGCCCCGCGGTGCCTCAATTGCCTGCTGCCCAATACGGGCTTCCCGCTCACGGGCGAAGGCCAGAGGGTTGTTGAAGTCCGCAATCTGGCTGGTTGAGAGACTTTCCATTTGATCCTCTCGATATTACGGTTGTCTTGAGGATCACCTTTAGAAAAAAGAAGTCGGCATGTAAGAAAATCTTTAAAGGAGAAAAGGATTAACAAAATGCCTGGCCAAAGTAGTGCAACATCTGGTCAAGACGAAATGGTAAGAAAATTGCTTTGATAGTAAGTCGACATTGTATGAATCAGCAACGCAGACGGATGATTTTCACGACCTTGGCAGTCCTCCTGCTTGGTATTGCGATGGCGTTGGGTGCGCCCACGGGCAAAGGAGGCTGGCTGGACCGCGTACCGATGCACACCGATCATGGCAGCTTCAGGTCGGGGCCTTCCGGCAAAAATAAGCAGGGGAGCGAACGGCTCTATTTGCCGGCGGAAGCTTTTGCCGGGCAGGTGAAGTTGGACAGCGAACAGCCGGGGACTCTCGCGCATGGGCATCGGGTCGGGACGCCTTGGACGGAAGAGAAAGTGGACAAGGACCCGCCTCACAGCCTGAAGGGGTTTCTCGATCACTTGGATAAGCTCCGAAACGAGCGCGAAGAAGAGGCTGTAGCGACGGAAGGTGAGGAAGCAGAGGAAGCCGGGACGACAAGCGGCGTAAACGCGACAGAACCTGCTGACCGGGAGACCGGTCCGGATTCGGCGAAGGCTGGGTCGGTCTCGAGTAAATCTCCTGCTGAGGCCAGTGCCGAAAAGAGGTCTGCTTCCGGAAATACGGAGTCCTCAGAGACCGTGACCGCACTTGGCAGCCCCATTTTTCCGCGACCGCGGACCCGGCAAATGCTCGACGAAAGGATTTTTCTCTATTTTCCCGTGGAGTTAGAGGGACAACGCAACCTTAACCTCGTAGTCCCCGGAGAGTTGGAACCTTGGTTCCGTCCGCCAGCCACCGGCCAGATGAAAAGTACGGCTACTTTCCGCACCGAACCATGAGCCAATCCATGCATGCCTCAACCGCGTCAGTATTCCCGCGCACGTCGGACGCCATCGCAGCATGCCCGATTCCGTCCGGTCACCCCGCTTTTTTCCTCTGCCTCCTTGTCTTCTTCTCTTGCCTCGGGCTTCCCGCGGAAGCCTCTGAGCGGAGCGAGGTCATGGACGAGATCACGGCACTGGTCGACAAACTGGCCGAGGCCAAGGCCGCCCCCGAGGAAGGGGGGACCGGGCAGCAGGCGAAGCCCCCGGACACTACGACGGAAAAGGTCGCCAGAACCCCCCCCCCAGAGGTCGAGGAAGCCCCCAAGAACCTCAAAACCTCCGTCCATGGGGAAAAGGGCGAGAAAGCCTGGGAGAGCGTAGCGCCCCTCGACAAAGCTGCCTTTTTTCATCAACAGGGAGATCTCCGGCTAGCTGAAAAAACTTATCGCTCAGTGCTCGAGTCGGATTCGTCCAAAGAAGACCGTGTACGCGCGCTTTTGGAAGTGGCGGAAGTCTATCGGGACCGCGGGATACTGACGCGGGCCGTGGAGAAATTGGAAACCTGTTTGCGGGAGTATCCGGAAAGTGCCGAGCGGCCCGAGATCCTCTTCCGCCTTGGCGAGTTTTACCGTGAAATGGACTTGCACCGGGAATCCATTTCCATGCTCTACCGGGTTTTGAACGCCATTGTCGTCACCGGAGAGCAGGATCTGGACGCCCACCTCCGCTTGGCAAGGAGAGCGCAGTTTGAAATCGCGCGGACTCACCTCGAGACCGGCGACGCGGAGCGGGCCTACCTCCTTTTTGACCGGATTGATTTGCTTGAATTGAATCCGGACGACCGGAAGACTGTTCTCTATTACATGACGGTCGCTGCCTTGAAGGCAGGGAAAAACAACGAGAGTCTCCGCCTGGTGCAGCGGTTTGTCGGCGATTATCCGGAGAGCGAGTTTCTTCCAGAAATGTTGTACCTGGAGGCGGAGGTCCTTTACCGGCTAGACCGATCCCGCGCCGCGGTGGAATCCCTGCTTCGTCTGCTGGAAACCGTAGGGGAACCAAAGGAAGATTCTTCCGGGAACTGGAGTTACTGGCGCAAAAAAACGGGAAACCGCCTTGCCAATCGCCTCTACACCGATGGGGACTATCTCTTGGCCCTGCGTTTGTATCAAGGCATGGTCGGCCTCAAGGAAAGCGCGGCCTGGCAGTTGCCGTTAATCTACCAGATTGGCCTCTGTTTCGAGAAACTGAACATGCTGGACCGGGCCGAACAGAGCTACGCTTACCTGCTCGATCAAATCAAAGGCCTCCCCGAGGATGATCGCGACCGCCACCTGCAGGAACTGGCGGATAACGCAGGATGGCGCCTGGACGTTCTGCAATGGCGGCAGAATCTGAATAGGAGTACTCGGGACCTCGCTTATGAGGAGGGGGCAGAAGCCCCGGAAACGGAGTTGGAAAATGAGTCTTGAAACTTTGTTGAAAGAAACCGAATCATTTATTGAATCGTGTCGCGTCCTCCTTGAGGAAGAAATGGCCCTTGTGCGCGGCGAAGCAAATGCACCGGACAAGACTTTCTACGAAAAGAAACGGGCCCTAATCCGACAATTAACGGAGAATGTGGAGAAGTTAAGGAAGCAACGCGAAAGCCTTGAGGAACAACCCCTTCATCTCAAGGGTCAGTTCGACCACCTGCAACAGAAATTCATGCAGGTACTTCGAAGTGATCGGGAGCTGGAGAGGCTCCTCCTCGCCCCCGGCAGCCGCGATTTTGGGCAGGAAGAACCCGCGGCGCAAAACGACCGAATACGGCAGACCTACCTTGGATTCTGACCCTCAGGAGGTCGGTTTCGACCCCCCTTGGATGGGACGTGAGGCAGGATTCCTGCGAGGCTGCAAAGGAGTGGAGCTCTTTCTTAACAGTCCGCTGTGAATAAGAAAGAATATTCTTTATTTGAACCGAAGACCCGGGCTGTGCTACCCCCCGTCTCCCGTGGTTTCGTGTATCAAAAATGGAAATCTTTCCGCAAAGCGGGGGAACGGAAAAACTGAATAAAGCAATGTCGGAAAAACCCACCCCCAAGAGAAATCAGGAAGAAAGTTCGCCGACGTCTCCGGTAAGCAAATCCTTGAAGACATTTCCCCAACGGCTTGAAGTACTGCAGCTTGTCCTTGATGGCGAAGGACGTATTCGCACTGCAAATGAGAATGCCCGGGAGCAGTTCTCCCGCCTAGCTTCGCCCTTGGAGGGAACCTCCCTGCGTGCCTTACTCACGGACCTGCGTCCCTGTTGGGAGGCCCTTCTTCCGGAGCGCTTTGAAGAGCCGGTGCACGGAAGCCTCTTCCTGCCATGGGAGCAATCGCATCATCCCGGGCTTGGCTGGAACCTCCATTGCTTGGGCTTCGGCGACGGTTCAGGTTTCTCGGTGAGCCTGGTTCCCGGCATGGCCCCGGAAATCCCTGCATCGACACCGGAGGAAAGTTTTTCCGAGCGGGTGGGCCTGCCCCAGCACAACCTTTTTTTCCGTACCCGGCAGCTGGAAGCCCGCTTTCGCCAGTTTATGCGGTTATTGCCCGGGGTTCCCTTTTTTCAGGATCGGGAACTTTGCTTCAGCTATTGGACTGAGCAACTGCGTTCCCTTCTTGGCAAGGAGCCGTTCGCCCGCTTGCAGCAGGGGGCCCATTGGCTGGATTGGATCCACCGAAGCGACCGCGAGCAATTCGAGAAATCTATGGAAAAATGCCTCCGAACGCGGACGGCGGTCAGTAATCGGTTCCGGTTGCATTTACCGGTAGACGACCGGGTGCTGTATCTGATGGAAATCCGTTCCCCGGTGCGGAGTGTCACCGGCGAGGTAACCGGCTACGAAGGTCTCTGGCTGGACCTGACGCGGCAGACGGTGGCCGAAAAACGCTTGCAGCGGGCGGCTTGGAAGGAAAGCCTCGCTGAAATCTCCGGCAGTCTGTCCCATGATTTCAACAACACCCTCACCGGCGTCGTCAATCTGGCGGAATTACTCTGCAACAATCCGGAAGAAAAACCCATTGAGCGACGGGATGTCGCCGTTATCCGCGACAGCGCACGCCAGGCGCAGGATTTGATCCGAAAGATTGTCGCCTTAAATCGTGAACGCTGCGGAGAAGTGCAGTTGCATAATTTGGCCGAGCTTCTTGAGCAGCAGCGCGAGTTGATCCGGATCCTCCTTCCCCGCACCGTAAAATTCGACATCGCCGTTCCGGAAAAAGAATTGTTGGCCGAAGTGGATCCTGCCGCAATCCGGCGGGTCCTCCTGAATTTCGCCACCAACTCGCGGGATGCGGTCGGGCGATATGGCAAGGTGGACCTCGTCCTGCACAAGGTTGAGCTTGCCCAGTATGACCGCAGTCAATTGTTTTCCTCGCGGTGTGGACGCACCGGCCCTGCCGCCGAGTTGATCTTCCGGGATAATGGATGTGGCATCGAACCGAAAATCCTGCACCGCATTTTTGATCCTTACTTTTCCACCAAGCAAATTGCCCACGGCTCCGGGCTCGGTTTGTACAGTCTCACCCGCTTTGCCGAGAATAACGGCTTCGATTTCGGCGTCCGGACCCAACCGGGGGAGGGAACGGAGATGATCCTTTTGATCCCCCTCGCGGAGATGGATGGCGACGACGAACCGGAGACGGAGAAGGACAAGGACATGCAAGGGCCCTGGCAGACGGGTTCCCTTCGTGAAGCGGAAGAAATTCCGAAACTCTGGATATTTGCCGAAAACGCCGAGCACTGGCTGGAACTCATTGAGAATATCCGCCAGGAGGGAATCAAGACAGGCCTCTGCGAGTGTGGACATTCCGCCTGCCGGGTGTTGCGGGGTGGAAATGGCCCGGTAGGTGCTTTCCTGATCCTCATGGATCATCGGAAAGAAATGCCGACCGCCCTGCGCTCCTGCCTTGCTGATGCCAAAGGCCATGTTCAGCGCATCCTCTACCTACGGGGACTGAATCCCGATGAAGTGAGCCACTCCTTCGGGGACTTTTTCGACGTTCTCCTTGAGGAGCATCCATTTATGGGAAGAAATCTCCAGATTATCCGTGAACAAGTCGGCTGTGTGGGATCCCCCGTAGGCAAAGCCGGGTTTGTGGAAATGGATTGATGGCCTTCCTCGGCACAACGATCCGGGAGGCCCGCGAGAGCGGGCCGTTGAGCGGCGCCGCCCTCCTCCCTTTTCTCCTCCTTCTGCTTTTCGCCGGTTGCACCAGCCCCCGAATGGAGCGGGAGTGGAGGGACAAACCTATCGGTTCGTCTTATGAACCGGCCAATATCTACAGCGGCGAGACCCTTCCTGCGTCCGTCCGCACCGTGGTGGTCCTTCCGCCGGAAACGGGAGACCTTCCTTTCGAGGTGACACCCGGTATTGTAGAGGAACTGTTGGGAACCCTTCGCGCCGAAGGACGGTTCGCCGTCGTTCGTTTTAGTGAAGAGGCATTGTATGAAGTCATCGGCCGGGAGCAGCTAGGCATGGAGGAGGCAATTCCCACCGTTCTCCTGAGCCATCTGATGGAGCAGTATGAAGCGGATGCAATCCTCCATCTTGGCATCACTGCCTACCGGCCCTACAAACCCCTCCTCCTCGGGGTGCAGGGAAGGCTCTTCGGGACCTCCTCGGGAACCGTCTTCTGGTCCTGCGATGAAATATTCGACGCCGGAGACAGGCGCGTCCTGCGCGGCGCGCGCAAATATGCCGAAGAATACCTGGACCAGGCTTATCCACTGCAAAGCAGCTATAGTACTTTGATAAGTCCTCGGCGTTTTGCCGGTTATGTCGGGCACAGCCTTTTCCAAACCCTCCCTCAGCGTCCGTAAAAACTTTTCGACTTCTTTTTTCCGGGTCCGTCCGGAGAAAAATTTTGAAGGATTTTGCTAAAGTAAATGGAGTGGTTACCGTTTGCTCTTCACATTTGCTTCTAATTGAATCGTTCACTTTTCGCTTTAGAAAAGAGGCACTTATTATGGAAATTAACCTGAACCGCTATCTGGATCCCACTTTGAAGACCGGCGCTGCCAAGAAGGCTTCGAAAACAGATCCTGTACAGGAAACAGGCGATTTTTTCACGGGTGCGGAGGTCGAAAAACTAGCCGACAGGCTCGACGGCATGCCGGATGTGCGGGAGGACCGCGTCCTTGAGGGGCGTCACTTGCTGGAGGATCCCCATTACCCTGCGCAGGAGGATTTGGAGGAGATAAGCCGATTGCTCCTGCGCGATATCGAACGGTCCAGGGAGCCGTGAGGCTACCGCCGGTAAAGTTTGCCGCCTGAAGGGCTCCGGAGGTGTGAACGCGAAGCCCTGAGATTCCGTAAACAACTTACTTACAGTGGGAAAGGGTTGAATCCTTCGCCTTGGCACGTGCTATGCTTTAATCGCGGTCATGCTCGAATCCATGTATGCAAGCCCCAATTATCAGGCATCCAAGGCGCTCCTTGATTTGACGGCACAGCGACATCAGGCTCTCACCGGTAATCTCGCCAATGTAGACACCCCGGGGTACCGTCGGCAAGATGTCGATCCAAGCTTTCGTGCCGAACTGGAAAAGAGCCTTCAGGCAGGGAACGTGGAAGCCATCCGGCTTGTTGGCACCCCCGAAATTCGCGAGGAGGAAAGGGGAAAAGCGACCCGTCCGGACGGGAACAACGTTTCCCTCGACCGCGAGCTTATGCTTATCAATCAGAACGCCCTCGAATACGAGGCGCTCACGCAGTTTGTAAGCAGCTCCCTCGATCGCATGAAATTGGCTATCACCGGCCGTAACTCTGGATAAGCAACCTTGTCATGGATCTCCTCCCTGGAATTCAATCAACCGTCAGCGCCCTCGATGCCCATAAAGTGCGGCTCGAGGCTATTGCCCAAAATATCGCCAATGCCAACACGACCCGGGGCCCCGATGGCGAACCTTATCAACGGCAGCTGGTCAGCTTTGCCTCCGAGATTGATCGCGCCACGGGACAGGAAACCGTGCAGGTGAGCAGCATCAGCCAGGATAACCGTCCGGGACCCCTCGTCCATAATCCCGGGCATCCCCATGCCGATGCGGATGGCATGGTCCGGATGCCCAATGTGAAAACGTCCCTCGAAATGGTGGACCTGATCTCCGCAAGCCGGAGTTATGAGGCCAACCTGAGTGCGGCGAAGACCTCCCGGCAAATGGCTCAGCGAGCTCTTGAGATCGGCCGCTGAGGAGGCAAGTGCGGTAAAAAAGGGGAAAGGTTGAGATGAATTCCTTACCAGTGAGTTTTCAACCGGGAGCTGTCGATTACAGCCCCACCATTTTTGGGGCAGGGGGCGGACAGCCGGCGAGATTTCTGCGGGAGAACGGGGTTTCCGGGGAAAATTTTGTGAAAACGCTGGAGGGAACGCGACAGGCCACCGGGATCTCGGAACCGGAACCCGTGTCGAGGAGCGGTGCCGGAAGTGCCGCGCGGGACTTCATCATCGAGGTTGATCGCAAGGACAAGGCGGCTTCGGAAATGCGCGCTTCCGTCCTCCGCGGGGACAGCACCAACCTGCACCGGACGATGATTGCTTCCCAGGAAGCGAGCGTCTCCTTCACTCTCATGGTTGAAATGCGAAACAAGCTGATGGAAGCCTACCAGGAGCTGATGCGCATGCAGGTGTAGGAGGCCGGATTGAGCGGACCATTGAAAAACTCACTGCGACAAAGCTGGAATGAACGCCCTTCTGGATAACGGCCGTACCTTCTGGAGCCAGATTGGCCCCAACCAGAGGGTCTCCATTATCATGGCCGCCCTTCTGGTGGTCGGTGCGATGATCGCCCTGTTTATCTGGACGCAGCGACCCAATCTCCGCCTTTTGTATGGCTCGGTCTCGCCCAAAGACGCCGCTGCCATCGTAGAACACCTTGACTCGAAAGGGATTCCCTACGAGATGCGCTCCGGCGGATCGGCGATATTTGTACCCGCCGACCAAGTGTACGAAGCTCGTATGGATGTCGCTTCGCAGGGGCTTGTTAACGGCGATGCGGTGGGCTTCGAAATTTTCGACAAGAACAATTTCGGCGTCAGTGATTTCATCCAGCGGACCAACTTTGTCCGCGCCGTCCAGGGGGAACTGGCAAGGACGATCCAACAGCTCGACGGGGTACGACATGCCCGCGTCATGGTGGTGATGCCCGACAACCGCCTGCTGCTGGTGAACAAGGATATCGAGACAACTGCTTCCGTTTTTGTTGAGGTGGGGGGAAGTCCCCTGGACAAGCAGGCTGTGCGCTCGGTGCAATCGCTGGTTGCTAACGCGGTGGAAGGCCTTAGGCCCGCTAACGTGGCCGTGGTCGATAACAAAGGCCAGGTCCTGAGCAAGGAGCAAGAGGATGATTCCCTCATGGGCGCCTCTTCGAACATGGTTGAATACCGGCAAACGCTCGAAAACTATTTTGGCCGAAAGGTGGAAAGCATGCTGGAGCGTGTTGTGGGAAGCGGGAACGCCGTGGTCCGGGTCAACGCGGAGATCCAGTCCTCCCGGGTCACGCAGATGGTCGAGGATTTCGACGAGGAGGGCGTGCTTCGCAGCCAGAGCACTCAGGAGGAACTCTCCTCGACCGTGGATGGTTCCTCCGGTGTCGCATCCATGACGGTTGACGAGGAAGGCGGGCAGGACAACCAGCAGAGTCCCTCCAAAAAAGAGGCCGAGATCCGTGAGGAAGACCAGAACTTCGAAATCGGGCGCACTGTTACCAATACGATCCAGCAACCTGGTGGCATCCAGCGCCTGACTGCGTCCGTGTTCATCGCCGCGCAAACGCGCGCTGTTGAAGGGGAGGCCGAACCGGTGGTCGAAAATCGCAGTGAAGAGGAAATCGTCCGATTGCGACAGATGGTCGCCAACGCGCTCGGGATCTCCCTCGAGGATCCTTCCATGGGCTCGGTGGAAATCCATGAGGCGGTTTTCGATGCCGAGCCGGATACGGAGATGGTCGCCACCCCGACAGGCGGCGGCACTTTTGATCCCTTGCAGATGGTGCAATTTGGGGAGAGAATATTTGGCAGTCTCCTTGCCCTTGTTTTTTTTGTCGTCTTTCTCATCCTCCTGAAAAAAAGTCGTAAAAGTATCAATGTCTTCGAGCAGTTGAAGGAAGATCGCCAGCACGCACGCGCGGAGCGCGAACTCGGGAAACCTCAGGAGGTCACCCCCGAATTACTGAATGAATTGATCCGACAGAAACCGGAAAATGCAGGAACGACGCTGCGGAACTGGTTGAGTGGCAAATCCACCGAGTAAGGACAATGGCGACTGCGAAAGACCGATACGAAAGCCTGCCCAAGGTACGTCGCATTGCCATGCTGTTAGTGATGATCGGTCCGGAATCCGCGGCAAAGATCCTCCGTTCCTTTGAGGACCCGGAGGTGGAGACCATCAGTCGCGAAATGGTTTCCATCGACCTTATCGAGGAGGGTTTCCAGAAACTTGTCCTTGAGGAGTTTTCCTCTCTTCTGGTGGACAGTGTCGGCTCCGTTCGGGGGGGATATGAGGTCGCGCTGGGGGTCCTCGAGAAGGCGCGGGGAAGTCATTCGGCGCGCAACATGGTGGGCAGGATCGCTCCGACCCGCGACTTCCAGGAGGCGCTGGAGGAAATCAATGAAATGGAGCCACCGCAACTGGCCAACCTGCTCAAATCGGAACAGCCCCAGACCATCGCCTTCCTCCTTGGTGCCTTGCAGGAACATCGCGCCGCGGAATTACTCACCCTTCTTCCGGAGAAAATGCGCTCGGAAGTTGTTCTGCGGATGGGCACGCTGGAGCCGGCCTCCAGCTCCGCCCTCAATAAAGTCGTCAAAAACCTCTCCCGTTTCCTCGAAAGGCAGACGCCGCAACCAAGAACACATCTTGGCGGAGTGAACCGAGTGGCCAATATCCTCAATCAGATGGACAAGTCGCTGAGCAAGGGCCTTCTTTCCGAGCTCGAAGAGGCAAATTCCGCTTTCGGAGCCCGCGTGCGGAAAAAGATGTTCTCTTTCAATGATCTCTTGTCCCTCAGTGTACAGGATCTGCAGCGGATCATGCGGGAGGTGGATTCCTCCACGCTCGTCATGGCGATCAAACCCGCTTCCGCTGCCCTTAAAGAGCACCTCCTCAGCGCGCTCTCGAAGCGCGCCGGCGAGAGCCTGCAGGAGGAACTTGACCTTCTTGGTTCGGTGCGCCTCAAAGAGGTTGAAGCCGCGCAGGAATCCATCATCACCATTGTTCGTCAGTTGGAAGAAGAGGGAGAAATATCTGTCGGCGATGAGGAGGAAAATGCCTTCGTCTGATTCAGTCGTATTCGGCCGACCGCTACGGCAGGCCGTCCTCGCGGGGCGGCCTTCCCGCGACTGTGTCGGGGAAGGCGGCTCCGGCTCCGGTAGGGAAGGAGCCAGCGAGGAGCCCTCGGAGGATCTTCGGCGTCGGCACCGGGAGGAAGTGGAGAAGGTGCGTGCGGAAGCCTATGCCCGGGGCAGAAAGGAGGGCCTCGCCGAGGCAGAGGCGGCGCACCAGCAGGAGCTGGAGGTTCTCCGGACCCGCGTCGACGTGGTGATCAACGGCGTCAGCGAGCAGGGGACCGCCCTCTTCCGGCAATTGGAGGGCCTTCTGCCCGACCTTATCATCGAGGGGGTTGGGCGTGTTCTGCATGCCTGGGAACCCGAACCGGCTATGGTGGACCGCATCGTCCAGGAACTTGTGGCGGGATTTGACCCGGCAAACGCGCGCATGCGCCTCACCCTGAATCCGCAGGACCTTAAGGCTCTGCAGGGCAACGACGACTCCCTCTCCCATCGGTATCCGGGGATCGAGGTGGCCTCCAATGAGGAACTCGCCCGGGGGGAATGTTACCTGGAGGGGCGTTTTGGAGTAGCCGATGCTCGCTACGCCGCGAAATTAAGGAATTTACGTGAGGTAATGGAATGATGGATTCTTCCCTGCGGGCCAGTGCCAACATGCTCCGTGATCGGTTGCGACAGGTGGAACCGGCCATGCAGGCGGGAACCGTCTATCAGGTGCGCGGGCTCGTCCTCGAGGCCTACGGACCCAACCTCGCCCTCGGGGAAACCTGTCGCGTTGAAACCCGCGACGGCTCCGATTCGGTTCTTGCCGAGGTCGTGGGATTTCACGACCACCGAATGTTTCTCATGCCCCTTGGCGACATGCACCACGTAGCTCCCGGGTGCCGGGTGTTGAAGGCTGTCCACGAAGCGGCGGTTCCCGTGGGGCAGGGACTCCTGGGGCGTATTGTGGACGGATTGGGTAATCCGATCGACGGTAAGGGGCGGCTCGACTACGACTACGAAAAGACGATCCGCAGGCGTCCTCCGGACGCCCTCAAAAGGCAGCGGGTCCTTGAAACCTTCACAACCGGCATCCGCAGCATCGATTGTTTTACTCCGATCGGGCGGGGGCAGCGAATGGGCTTGTTTGCGGGAAGCGGAGTCGGGAAGTCAACGCTGCTGGGCATGATGGCCCGAAGCAGTGAAGCGGATGTAACCGTCATCGCCCTTATTGGTGAGCGTGGTCGCGAGGTACGGGAGTTTGTGGAACGGACTCTCCGGGAGGAAGACCTCCGTCACACTGTTCTGGTGGTCTCGACCTCCGACGAACCGGCCATGGTCAGGTTGCGGGCTGCCTACATGGCCACCAGCATTGCGGAAAATTTCCGGGATCAGGGCGCCAGCGTCCTCTTTCTCATGGATTCTGTGACGCGGTTCGCCATGGCGCAGAGGGAAATCGGCCTTTCGGTCGGGGAGCCACCTGCCAATCGGGGTTATCCCCCCTCCGTTTTTTCCCTCCTTCCCCGTTTGCTGGAGCGGACGGGAAACAGCGAAAAAGGGTCCATCACCGCTTTCTACACCGTCCTCGTTGAAGGCGATGACATGAATGAGCCGATCGCCGACAGCGTGCGGGGGATCCTTGACGGACACGTTGTCCTTTCCCGGGCGATTGCCACCGCCAATATTTATCCTTCTATCGACGTATTGGAAAGTATCAGTCGCTTGAATACGGAAATCTGCTCTGCGGAAGAACTGTCCCTGACCGCTGCCGCCCGTGATTTGCTGGCCCTCTATCGCGAAAACGAAGACTTGATCAACATCGGTGCTTACGTCAAGCAGAGCAATCCGCGCCTGGATACCGCCATCGAAAAGAGGCCGGCCCTCATTGAATTTCTGAAACAAGGGGTTTACGAAATCAGTCAGCGCGGGGAAAGTTTCCGCAACCTTGCCGGGATTGTTCAATGAAGCGCTTCCGGTTTAGTCTTGAATCCGTCCTGCGGCTGCGAGGCTTCCGCAAGCGGCAGGCTTCGGAGGAGCTCGCGCAAATCACGCAGGAACGCCTGCGCATCCAGATGCATTGGGAAGAGGCAAAGGCTTCCCTTGCTGGAGCGGAAGCCGATTTCGCGCTGGCCACGAAGTCGGCTGTCAAAGCCAGCCGGCTTCTTTTTCTTCAGAAGAACCTTGCTTCCAGACGGACGGAGGAGACCGACCTGGGAAGCCAATTGTCGGAAGCGGTGAAGAAGGAAGCGAAGGCGCGGGAGAAGCTGCTCAAGGCCCAGCGGGAAGAGGATGCCATGCTGAAACTGAAGCAGCACCAGCGGGAACGGGCTCGTCGTGAAATGGAAAAGGAAGACGAGAAGGCCATGCAGGAATTTTTCACGGCAAGGCAACTGCTTCGGAAGGAGGGATGATGCGTTTTCTGCTGCAGTTCTGGTACATCATTCTTTTGGCGCTGGTCCTGAGCATTGCCTCGGCCATTGGGCTCCTCTATGCGCGGCGTGGCGAGTGGATGCCTCCGCCCCGGGCGACCTCCGCCGCGGAAGCCCCCCGGAAATCGACAGAAGAAGGGTCCAAAAACTATCAGGAATGGGTCTACGCAATTGATGAAGTGGAGGATCTTCGGGTCAAATTGGAAGCGGAGCGGGAAGAAATCAGCCGACGGCGGCAGGAACTGGGCAGGATGGAGCAGCGGCTTCAATCGGAAAAAGAGGAGCTGAGCGACATGCGGGAGGAAATCGATCAGCTGCGGGAAACCATTGATCAGCGCGTCATACGCATTCAGGAGGGCGAGAAGGAGAAAATCTCGCATCTGGCCGATATCTACGAGGAAATGCGACCGCCGTCAGCCGTTGTCATCTTTAATGAACTGGAGATTCCCTTTGTTGTGAAGATTCTTTCCGAGATGAGCGAAGATGCGGCGGCCCGTATTCTAAGTGAAATGAGTGAAGCTGCGGGGGATGAAATCCCGTTGAAACGAGCGGCTGAAATCACGGAGGAATTTCAGAGGCTACAGTGACGGGCGTATGGAATCCAGCGGTACCATAGCCGGAAGCGCACGGATGTCCGAAGGGGACCAGACTCCGCTTGCGCATAAGGAGGGACGCTTCGGCCGCCGCCCTGCGGAGGCAATCCGGTTTCGCGAAATCCTTGACGGCGTTTTCCCGCCGCGGAAGGGGCTTGGCCAGCCAGTCATGGTCGATGGGGAGTCGGCTTTGGGAAGACCGCGATCAGCGGACCGCCTCTCCTTGCCGGGGATGGGGAGCCTTCCGTCTGCCTTGGCCGGCTCAGCAACAGCAGACAAGGTCGGGAGCACCGAGTCGCTATCCGAAGAAGAAGGCGTTCTGCCAGCAAAGGCGGATCAGCAGGATCAGGAAGTGGCCCCGCCGCCACCTGCCCCGAGGCCGGCGCCGTCCCTCCCGGCGGAGAAGGCACCCGTACGGTCAGCGCCGTCTCTTTCTGAAAAGAAGGTGCCTGTGCGGGCCGCGGTGGAAGCGGTCCGGCGCGAGGCACCAGGACCGCGCATGATGCCTTTTCCGTTATCCTCTGCGGAGGATCACGGAGGCAAAGAGCTCCCTACGGATTCCGGATCCAGCCGTCAGCGTGGTCGTCTTGCAAAGACGATCCGCTGGCTGGAGGGAACCTCCTCGCGACCGGCACATGGATTGGAATCCTCCGCCAGCCAGCCATCTGCGGGAACCTTTCGCTCCACGGGAACGGATCGGAACAATGTCTCTTCGTCGCTTTTGCATCCGCAGCGCATGGAGCAAAAGACGGTCGCGAATGTTACCTCCCGCAACCCCTCGCCGATCAGTCAGGGAATGGAATCTATTCGGCCTGATGTTCCCGAACGCGTTTTCAATCGGATGGCTGCAGCTGTCGAAACCCTGATGAACACCCGCCTTCGAAGCAATGTGCAACTACAACTGGATCTCTCGGGGGGCGGCCAGTTGCGGATCCGTCTGCTGCTTATCGGCAATCAGCTCAAAAGCTCTTTTTCCACCGATTCGGACTCCGTACGCGGAAGCATCCGCGAGGGTTGGGATCACCTCCAGCGACAACTTTCCAGCCGTGGTGTTGATGCTGATCCGCCTTCTTTTGAGGATTCCTCCCAGCGGCGCGGAAGGGAAACGCCCTCGGAGGAGTTTTTCCGGGAAAAGGATGAAAATTCCCGGAAACGACAGCAGCCGACCGACAAGGATGGCTCCGCACGACCTCGGACACTGCCCGCGGCTCCTGCTGTGATCGCGGAACCGGCAGTTCAGGATAGGCCCCGTTTGTATTTGTTCGCCTAATTCAGGTCGCCCCGACAGGTCCGCCTTCCCGGCAAGATTGGCAGCAGCCCTGCAGAATTTACCGCCCCGAGAAGCAGAATGCGGGTAGAGAGTTTGTAAGATATTCACCTTCAATGGTACGGGGTTTTAGGCATCCTTTCTGCTTGCCCTGTTTAAACCCCAAAAAAGGCGTAAATATGGACATTTCAACAGCAGGCGGATTTCAGCAGGCGGCGATCGCGCAGGCCCTTGAGGGAGAAAGGAATGCCCCGCAGGGCGTCGTTGAAGGAGGCAACAGCAACCTGGGCATGGATGATTTTTTCAAGTTGCTGACCACTCAACTGACCTCCCAAGACCCGCTGCAACCCATGGAGGACAAGGAGTTCATCAGCCAGATGGCTCAATTCAGTTCCCTCTCGCAGATGGAGAACATGGCCACCGACATGCAGGAAATGCGCGTTCGGCAGGAATCCATGGCGGTGCAGTCCCTGATGGGACGCCAGGTGCGGGCGGAAATTTCCGGAGGCGAGTTCGTGGAGGGGGAAGTGACCCGGGTGGCCCGTGACGGGCAGGAGCTCGTCGCTTTTGTCGGCGAGCAAAAGGTGCCTTACAAAAGCATAGTTGAAATTTCGGACCCACCCGGGGATGGAGAGGCAGCGACGGAAGAAAATGCTCCCTCCCCCGATGAGCAGCGGGGCCTTCTGCGCAGGTTCTTTATGAGCAAGAACTAACAACCACAAATACAGGAAAATATCATGTCCTTGATCGGATCATTAGGCAGCGGCGTAAGCGCAATGAAGAGCTTCGTCAAAGGGATAGAAGTGATTGGTGACAACATCGCCAATTCCAAGACCGCCGGATATAAGCGGCAGCGGGTCAACTACTCGGATAACTTCTCGGACACTCTCCGGGATGCCACCCCCGGAAGTACAAATTCCTCCAATATGCCGCCGGTTCAGATCGGTTCCGGGGTCAATGTTTCCGCCGCGCAAAAGCTGATGACGCAGGGCTCGATTGAACGGACCGGCGTTGTCTCGGACCTTGCCATCTCCGGAAAGGGATTCTTCCGCGTCCTCAATACCGGCAGTGAAGAGCAGTTTCTTACGCGCGACGGATCCTTCCGGCTCGATGAAAGTGGTTTCCTCACGGACAAGAACGGGAATCACCTTCTTGGGCTGACCGGAGGAAGTTCCACCAAAGATCCGGGCGTGCTGGGGCGGATGCAGGTCGATCTCGCCTCCGATATCCGGATTGATGAGAGCGGGCGTCCGCTGGACGGGTCGGGACGGATTGTCCTCACCGACGGAACCCGGGCCCTTGCCAACGACGACTCCGCCACCGGCCACTACCGCGTCGATGAGGAAGGCCGATTGCTGGATGCCCAAACCGGGAACATCATTCTCGGCGATCTCGACAACAAGTCCACAACCACGGAATTCGCCCGCTATGACGAGGATACGGAACGCTTCCTCCTTGTGAACGACGCCGGAAACCTCATCGATGAATTCGGTGCCGAGGTCGGCGCCTTCAATCCCCGCGAAAAGCCACCCGGAGGTGCGGCCGCCCCGGTCTCGGAGCAGCTCTTCAATGCCTACAATGCGAACGCGGGGGCCACTTACCAGGTCAATGGAGACGGCAATTACGTGGACAGCAATGGCGATGACCTCGGCGTGCCCTTCGATCCAACTGTGGCCCCTGAAGCGGTCTCTCCCACCAGTGGCGATTTCAACCTCTACAACCGCTCTGACGACACTTTCTACCGGGTCAACGCCGCCGGCAATTATGTGGACTCCACCGGGATCGATCTGGGAGAGGCCTTTGATCCTGACACCAGCCCCACCGTCAGCGCCGTGCCGCCCGCTCCGGGAACCGTCTTCAATACATACAACGAGGCGGAAGGGGAGTTTTACCAGGTCAATGCCGCCGGCAATTACGTGGATGCCAATGGCATCGACCTCGGCGAGGCGTTTGAACCAACCACTTCTCCCACCGTTTCCACCGTCGGACCCGCCGCCGGGGAGACCTTCGCGGCATGGAATGAGAACGATGCCACCTTCTACCAGCTCAACGCGGCCGGTAACTACGTCGATGGCCGCGGCATCAACCTCCGGATCGAATTTGACCCGCAGGCCAGTCCATCCTTTCCGGGGGAGCAACCGGCCAGCGCCGTTCTGAATGTTTTCAATCGGGCCGATGGGGAGTTTTA
Source organism: uncultured Puniceicoccaceae bacterium (assembly GCA_964345345.1). GTDB lineage: Bacteria > Verrucomicrobiota > Verrucomicrobiia > Opitutales > Oceanipulchritudinaceae > Oceanipulchritudo. The sequence goes on from CAYFRH010000004.1 coordinate 36,923, forward strand.
CCGCATCAACCAGGCTGGAAACTATGTCGACGCTGCCGGAACGGATCTGGGGGAAGCTTATGACGCGACGCAGAGCCCGACCGTGGCCGCCGTCTCCCCTGCGGCAGGCACGGTCTTTAATGCCTACAACACCAACGACGGCGGGTTCTACCGGGTTAACGCGAACGGGAACTATGTCGACGCCAGTGGCAATCTCCTCCCGGGCGTTGAATGGGATCCCACCGGGCAGCCCTTGGCATCGGCCGGCAGCACCGCCGCCCTCTTTGCCGAATACAACGCCAATGCCCCGGTTGCCGGCACGCCTTCCGTGGCCATTCCCGACGCGAACGACCCCGCCCAGTTCAAGCTCGCCATCCAGAGCTGGACCATCAACCAGGACGGCGAATTGACGCTCTCCCTCAATGACGGCACCACCTACGTTCGCGGGCAGTTGATGCTCCAGCAGGTGAGGGATGAGGATTCCCTCGTCGAGGAAGGCAGTGGCCTCTACTCCGGCTTCACCAACGCAGGGTCGTTGGGTCTGGCGGAATGGAACCTCGGAAGCACCGTCAATGAACAGGACCGTGGCCTGCATCTTCCGAACCAGAGCGGGGCCGGCTTCATTCAATCGCGGGCGCTGGAGGGCTCCAATACCGATTTGACAGAGGAATTTTCCAACATGATAACCACACAACGTGCCTTCCAGGCCGGCTCAAAATTGATCAACGTCTCGGATGAGATCCTGCAGGAAATTGTCAACCTCAAGCGGTAAATGAGGATTGCCGAACCGGCAACCTGATGATGCCTTTTTCCGGGGGCCACCGCCGTGGGGCGGTGGAACCCGTCTTACCTGAAAAGAGGAGAAACAGCGATGGCCATAGAGCCGCAACCACCGGAGAGCGCGGGCCGGGACGGGGACGCGCCCAAGGCGAAGGTGCCTTGGATTCCCCTGATCCTCGTCCTGCTCTTTATCCCCATCATCACGGTGATGTTGGTAGAGTTTGTAGTGGTCCCCAAACTACAGGAGAGCCTCAGCAGCGGCGGGGCGCAAAGTCCGTCCTCCCCCGCGGAGGGGGGCGGCAGCGGACAGAACGGGGGGAACGCAGCCCAAGGGGCCGAGGGCAACCAGACCGCGACGACGGTCGAGTTCGAAGAGGTGATCTCCAACGTGTCGGGTACCATGGGGACGCGCTTCCTCAAGGTCAGCTTCCAGATTGTCAGCGGGGATCCGCAGTTGGAAGGCATCGTCGATATGCGCGAGGCGCAGGTCCGCGACGCCATCATTTCGACCTTGTCGAGCAAAACGATCCAGGAACTGGAGGCCGTGGGCGGGCGCAACGCCTTGAGGGTGGCCCTGGTCGGGGCCATCAACGAGGCTTTGGAACTCGATCTGGTGGAGGAACTCTACTTCACCGAATTCATTATCCAGTAATGACCATGGCGGAGGAAGAATCCAACCAGCCGGATCCTGCGCAGAACCCCCACAGCCCAAAGCGGGAGGAGAAGGAACAAGCGGGAGCGGCGACCTCCCCGGCGGAACGGCATGCCCGCGTCATCAGGTCGGACGGACGGCCCTTCGGAGAGGAGGAAAGTCCTCGCGTGGAGGCGTATGATTTCCGCAATCCCGTCTACCTCGGGGAGAAGGAAATGCAGCGCCTGCGCCTGCGCCATGAGGAGTTTATCCAGTATCTTGAGGCACGGTTTTCCCTCTTTCTGCGCATGGACTTCCATCTTGCGATGACCGGGCTGAAGACCGCGGAGTACAAGCAGGTGATCCGGGAGGTGGAAAAACCCGCCCACCTTGTCCTTTTCCGTTCCCAGCCCCTGCCGGGCACCGGCTTCCTCGAATTCAATCTGCCGCTCGCCCTCACGGTGGCGAGCAGCATCCTCGGAGGCAAGGGGAAGCCGCCGAGCGGGGAACGGTCCCTGACCAGCATCGAGGTCGATCTCGTGGACGAATTCCTTTCCCTCCTCCTGCAGGAATGGTGTGGGCAATGGAAGCGCGAACAATCCCTCGAACCGCAGATCATCGGGCATGAAGCAACCCCGGATCTCCTGCAGATCTGTGAACAGGATACCCTCATGCTCGCCCTCACGATGGAGGGACAGCTGCGTGGCTGCAGCGGGAATATCAACCTTTACCTCCCGCTTTACATGATTGAGGACACGGTCCGGCACCTTCGACCGGAACATCGGAAGCAACCCTCCGCCTCGGAAAAAAGAGCGGAACGCAAATGGCGTGAACATTATGCTTCGATTCCCGTAAAAGGGGAAGCGATTATGCCCCTCGGGCGGCGAACCGTCCGGGAAGTTCGGGAATGGAAACCGGGAACCCTTGTCGCCTTGGGGGAAGACGCCATGGAGTCGGTGAAATTGTGCCTCGCCGGGCGACCGGTTTTTGAATGCGAGGCCGGAGTGGATGGCGAAAGGGTCGCCCTCAGAATCCGGAAGAAAATTGGAAAGGAAATAGCTGATGGACTCGGACCAGACGGACAAGAACGCCAACATGAACATCCTCATGGAAGTCAAAGTGGAGGTGACCGGAAAACTGGGGACCTGCGACATGACCATGCGTGAAGTGATGGAACTCGCTCCGGGGACCATCGTGCAACTGAAGCAGCGGGTGCAGGATCCGGTGCTTTTGTGCCTCAACGACCGCGTTGTGGCCAAGGGGGAAGTTGTCGTGGTCGAGGATTCCTTTGGGATTAAAATCACCGAGATGATCGAAACTACCTGAGGCGGATTGCCGGTGGACGCGCCGTTCTTCATGAAGGGCGCGCCCCGGTGAATTCCGTAATAAAAAAGGGAATACGACGTGAAGGAATTTCTGCTCATCCAGGCACAATTGAGTTTATCCGGCGGGGACTCCGGAGAGGGGACCGGTGCCGGCAGCGGCTTCGGGGTGCTGCTGGTAATGCTGATCCTTCTGGCAGGCGGGGTTGCCGCCCTACTCTGGCTTAACAGGCGCGGATTCCCCGTACGGCGGCAGAGTAGCGGGGATTTGAAGATCCGGGAAATGAAGCCCCTCGGCGGACGCCAGTTCCTTGTCGTCGGCGAGTATGGCAATGCACGGTTCCTTCTCGGCGTCTGCCCTGGAAAAATCGACTATCTTTGTCCTCTGGAAGGCGGGGAGGAAGCGAGCTTCGACGAGCATCTTCCGGGGGATCCCCTGTCTTCATCCCGCAACGATTTGATTCGGAAGGAGAAATAGGTCATGAAATCCTGGAGCTTCCCCCTCCGCGCCGGCGGATTGGTCGTGGCCGCGCTGCTGCTTTTTAGCCTTTCCGCGTGGGGCCAGACGGATACCGGCGGGACGGGTGGACTGGACCTGCAGTTGCAGATCGGTCAGGGCGGGGAAGGGGGCGATCTCGGCGTCGCCATTCAACTAGTCATCCTCATGACCCTTCTGTCCCTCGCCCCGGCCATCGTGCTGTTGATGACCAGTTTTCTGCGCATCATTATCGTTCTCGGCTTTATTCGAAACGCCATGGGACTGCAGTCGATCCCGCCCAATCAAGTGCTCGTCGGCATGGCGGTATTTCTAAGTTTCTTCCTCATGATGCCGGTGGCGGAACAGATAAGGGAGGAAGCCTACGATCCGCTGCAGGCAGAGGAGATCACTTCCCTCGAGGCGTTGGACCGGGCCATGGGGCCCATCCGCGAATTCATGTTGAAGCAGACCCGCCCGGGGGACATCGAATTTTTCCTCGGTCTGGCCGAACTCAGCGAGATAACGCCCGAGGAACTGCCGATGCGGGTGATGATTCCCTCCTTTATTCTGAGCGAATTGCGCACCGCTTTCCAGATGGGCTTCCTCATTTTTCTGCCGTTTCTTGTCGTGGATTTTATTGTCGCGACCGTCCTCATGTCGATGGGAATGATGATGATGCCCCCGGTCATTGTATCGCTGCCCTTCAAAGTGCTGCTGTTCGTCCTTGTGGATGGCTGGTTCCTCATTGTGCAATCCCTCGTGAACAGCTTTTAGGGACGGATCAGCGACATGTCGGCGGAGTTCACAGTGGAAATTTTCCGGTTAATGCTGACGACGGCCTTGACCATGGTTCTCCCGATGCTCCTGACCGCCCTCGTGGTGGGCCTCGTGGTCAGTCTGTTGCAAGCGGTGACAAGCATTCAGGAACAGACTCTGGCCTTTGTCCCGAAGGTTATCGCCGTCGTCCTTGTTATCATGTTTATCGCCTTCTGGCTGATCGAACAGATTTCGACCTTTACGATAGAGGTCTTTAATCGCCTTTCCGGCATGGCGGGGGGATGATGGGGGAAGGGTTCATGAGTTCCTTTGGCCGAATCCCGTACCCGCGGAGGCGGCATGGCGATTGACCCCTCTCTTCTTGTCCTCGGTTTCGGGATCTTCCTGCGCGCGGGGGCTTTCCTCTTTCTTCTCCCGATGTTCGGGCGGCCCGTTCCGCTGCAGGTGCGCGCCGGCCTGGCCCTGCTGGTGGCGGTCCTTCTCGTGCCGGTTGCAGAGGCGGGTCCCGGATTGAGTGCCTCCATGTCTTTCCTGCCCCTCGCGTTGCTGGCGGTCCGGGAATTGTTCATCGGCTTCGTGATGGGGTATGCCGTACAGGTGGTGTTTTATACCTGCCAAGTGGCCGGGCGCTTGATTTCCATGGAGATGGGGCTCCTGCAGAGCAACCTTTTCAATCCGCTTTTGCGGCAACAGGAGACGGTCCTCGGCACCGGCCTGACGATGATGACCATCGTCCTCATTTTCGTCCTGAACATCCATCATGAGGTGTTGCTGGCCTTTGCCCGCAGCCTGCAGTTGTTGCCGGTGGGGCTGGAGGCCCCGGGCGGCACCGGGGCGGAGACCGTGGTCCGGACCGTCGGCAAAATTTTCCTTCTCGCGGTGCAGATGGCAGCCCCGCTTATCGCGGTGAATTTTATTGTCACGCTGGCTTTCGCCATTCTTGGGCGCGCGGTGCCGACGGTGAACGTGCTCATCCTGAGTTTCGGCGTTCGCATCCTCGTGGGATTCTTCGTCCTGATCCTGGTTCTGGTGGTGGTGGCTCAGTTTTTGCTTGGGGAAATCCAGGCCACGCCTGAACGGATGCTGCAGTTTCTGCCGTTTCGTTGAGGGCGAGCCCGCTGTGGAATCATGCCGGAAGAACAGGACAAGTCATCCAAGACGGAGGAGCCCACCGAGAAGCGGTTGCGCGAGGCCCACAAGGAGGGAAATTTCGCCAAAGCCGAGGAAATCCAGGTGGTCTTCGGGCTAGCGGCCGCCTTCGTGGTGGTCCTCTTCCAGGCCGGGGAGGTCGGTCGCTCCCTGGCTCTCCTGATGGCGCAGGTTCTCGGCCACCTCGGGGAGTATACCCTCAACAATGAACTGGTGGTCTTCAGCGGCCGGCTCGGAGTGGCCACGCTCGGACTGGGGCTCTTGCCGGTTTTTCTCGGTGCGGTGATCGCCTCCATCCTTGCCGGCGGGCTGCAGAGCGGATTCCGGCTGACGCCGAAGATGCTTAAGTTCAATCCCGGGAAGCTGAACCCCGTCAAGGGGATCCAGCAGAAGTACGGGATGCAGGCCCTGTTCAAATTCGGGATCGATTTCCTGAAGTTTCTCGTCATGGGGATGGTGATCTTTCTCGGGGTTCTTCATGTTACCCGGCATCCGATTTTTTACACCCGCATTGAGGCTATGGAAGTGGGGGAGTTTATTTATGAGACAACCCTGCTGTTGCTTGCCCTCCTGATCACGGCCCTGGCTTTTGTGGCCCTCATTAATTACCTTTATCAGAAAAACAAGACGCGGGAAAACCTCAAAATGACCAAGCAGGAGGTCAAAGACGAACGTAAGCAACAGGAAGGAGATCCCCAGGTGAAGACGGCCCAGCGACAGCGAGCCCACGCGCTTGCGCAGCGGCAGATGTTTGCCGCGATCCCGCAGGCCGATGTGATCGTGACGAATCCGACCCACTACGCAGTGGCCCTGCGGTATGACCGCGCGGCCGATGCCGCGCCGGTCGTGCTGGCCATGGGCAGGAACCTCATTGCCCACCGAATCAGGGAAATTGGCCGGGAAAACGGTGTGCCCCTCGTGGAGAACAAGCCGCTCGCCCAGGCCTTACACAAGATCGGCAAAACAGGGCAGTCGATTCCCCCGCAGCTGTATCGCGTCGTCGCCGACGTGCTGGCTTATGTTTACCGACGGGACCGGCACTACTTCAAGCGCCGCCGCTTAAGGCAGGGAGGTGCCCTCTAAAGGCAAAGCAATCCAATGGATCAGGAAAACCGAAACAGTCGACTGCTGTATGCAATCCGGAACGGGGACTATGCTCTAGCCCTCGGTCTCTTTGCCGTGGTCATCGTCCTCATCCTGCCGGTTCCGAAGGTTCTGCTGGATCTTTTGCTCACCCTCAGCATGGGCTTCGCCATTCTCGTCCTGCTGGTCATTGTTTATGTACGGGAACCGATCCAGTTGTCGGTCTTCCCGACGGTCCTGCTTATCGCGACTTTGTACCGGCTGGCGCTGAACGTGGCCTCCACCCGGCTCATCCTGCTCGACGCGGACGCCGGCAAGGTGATTGCCTCTTTTGGGCAATTCGTCGTGGGGGGCAACTACGTCGTCGGGGCGGTGGTGTTCATGATCCTCGTCATCGTCAACTTCGTGGTAATTACGAAAGGCTCGGGCCGGATCGCGGAAGTGGCGGCGAGGTTCACCCTAGATGCCATGCCCGGGAAGCAGATGGCCATCGATGCCGAGTTAAACGCCGGAATCATCGACGAGACCAAGGCCACCGAGCGCCGGCGCAAAGTGCAGCAGGAGGCAGACTTCTACGGCAAGATGGACGGAGCGAGTAAGTTCGTGCGCGGAGACGCCGTGGCCGGAATTCTCATTACCTTGATCAATATTATCGCTGGATTTGCCATCGGCATGATGCAGCGCGGGCTCAGTCTGCAGGAGAGCCTGCGGGTTTATACTCTGTTGTCCATCGGGGACGGACTGGTCTCGCAGATTCCCGCGCTGATTCTTTCCATGGCCGCAGGCCTTCTCATCACGCGTGCCTCGGGGAGCCAGAACATGGGCAGCAGCGTCGCACGGCAGCTGGGTTTTTATCCCAGGGCTTTTGCCATCCTTGGGATCACTCTCTTCATCTTCGCGATCCTTCCGGGAATGCCGCGGCTACCGTTCCTCACCCTCGCCGCCTTTTCGGGGGTGCTCGCCTACAAGTTGCGAAAAGCCAAGCTGGATGCCACTAAATTTTCCGATCTGCTGGAGGAGGCGGAAGGGGACGGCAAATTCTCCGGGGACGCGAAAAGCGGGGCCGCCCTTACCGCTGAAAAATCCGGTTCACCGGCGCCTTCCGGAAAGGAGACCGCCCCGGCGGCCGTCCCGTCGCAGGAAGACCTGCGCAAGCTTGTCGATGTGGACGTCCTCGGCGTTGAACTGGGTTATGCACTCCTGCGCCTCGCGGACGAGAACAAGGGAGGCGATCTCGTCGAACGGATTACCGGGCTGCGGAAAAGTTTCGCCAAGGAGATGGGCGTGGTCCTGCCTTCTGCGGTGGTCCGGGATAATTTTGAATTGGAAGCGAACGACTACCGGTTCCTTCTCCGCGGCAAACCCGTGGCGAAAGGGCGTGTGCTGCCCAACAAGTCCCTCGCCATCAATGTGTCCGGAAGCGACACCGAACTGGCCGGAGAAAAGACCAAGGAGCCCGTCTTTGGCCTTGATGCTACCTGGGTGGACGAAAAAGGCAAGAAAGTGGCCGAGATGAACGGGTTCACGGTGGTGGATGCGGTGTCCGTCCTCTGTACGCATCTGTCGGAGGTCTTCCGAAACCAGGCCCACGAAATCATCGACCGGCAGAGCGTCCAAAAACTGCTCGACCATGTGCGGGAATCGCATCCCGCCCTCATGGAGGAACTCTTCCCGGACCTTGTCTCCGTAGGCATCGTGCAGAACGTCCTCAAGAATCTCCTCAAAGAGGGGGTCTCCATCCGGAACCTGACCTTGATCCTGGAAAGTATTGGCGACATGGCGCCGCACACTAAGAACGTGAACGAGTTGTCGGAATTGGCTCGCCGCCGCCTCGCGCCTTACATAATGGAGGCCTATGAGTATGAAGCGGGCAAAATCAAGGCAATGACCCTCGAGCCCAAACTGGAGGAATATCTCCTTCAGCGAGTGCAGCGCAGCCAGTTTGAGGTCGGCCTCGGCCTGGATCCCCAAGTGGCCCACGATGTTCTTGAGCGCCTGACCATCCTGACCAAGGAATTGATGGAAAAGGGGCTTCCGCCGGTCATCATCACCATGGCCGAGTTGAGATTGCCCTTTAAACGGTTTTTTGAATCCTCCCTGCCCCGGCTGGTTGTTATCTCCTACCAGGAGATCCCCCCACAGACGGAGATTGAGAACTTTGGAGTGGTGAGTTCCTCGCAAGTCGGCAGTCGGGAAGGCCAGGCCATGGCGGGAGCCGGGACCTGATCGGGGAACAAGACAATGACACAGAAAGTGGATACAGGAAATAGAAAGGGAGGAAACCCGGAAGTTCAGGACCGGGAGCGGCGCTTCATCGTCCATTCGGCAGGGGAGGCCGTGCGGAAAGTGCGGGAATCCCTTGGACCGGATGCCAAGGTGGTATCCGTGAAGCAGGTCAAAGGCTCCGGGTTGCAGCGATTCCTTGCCGCCCCTCGCCTCGAGATCATCGCACGCCCGCCCGAAACGGTGGAGAAGGCACCGGCGCCCGAACCGCAGCGGAAACCGGAGCCCGAACCGGAGCCGGAAGGAACGGAGGCTGCGCCGCAGGAGAAAAGCGGATCCTCGCTCGTTGCCGGGACCGGGGAAAGGGAGGAAATAACCCTCACCTGCCGGAAGTTCCTCGCGCGGGCGGGCATTCCCGAGGTGGTCGCCGGCCGCCTTGAAGGGGCCCGGGAATGGCGGGAGATCGGCGATATGGATGTGCGGGAAGGGTTGTTTCAAGCCGTGCAGTGGCTGCGCAAATACAAAAACGGATGCGGAGTGGACCGTGTCCCGGCAAAGGCCGCTTTCCTGGGAGGGCCTGGCGCCGGCAAGACGACCGCCCTCTGTAAACTGCTGGCCCGGGAGGTTTTCCTCAATGGCAGGACCCCGACGGTCCTGCGGCTCGAGGTCGACAAACCTCACCTTGATGACGGATTGCCCCTTTATTGCGAGGTTCTCGGAATCCCCTGTGCAAGATCGGTTGCGGAAGTCGATCCGCGCAAGGAGGAGAATCTCTATGTCGATATCCCCGGATTTTCCCTGCGGGAAAGGAAGGAACAGGACCGTATCGGGGAAGCCCTCGACGAACTTGGCTTCAGCGAGCGGATTCTGGTCTTGAATGCCGCCTATGAGGAGACGATCATGCGCCAATTCCGTTTGGTGGGGCACCGGCTGCAGGCCCGCCATCATATCCTCACCCACATTGATGAGTTGGAATCCTTCGGTAAATTATGGGAGTTTCTTCTGGATCCGGAGGTACAGGTTCTCTTTTTTTCCGATGGGCAGAACGTGGCCGGCGATCGAGTGGAAGATCCCTTTGGCTACCTGCTGGAAAGGACCTTTCCACGATGAACGGGTTTTTCCTTGTCGGTGGCTTTCTCGGTTTTGCCGTGACGTTTCTCGGAAATGTCGCGAGCGGCCGCGATATTAACGGCGCCCTGCGCGACGGCATGATCGGATGCTTGATCATGGCCTATGTATTCAATTTCCTCGGGCGCCAGATTGAGCACGGGCTTCTTGAAATCCTGCGGAAGGAACAGGCTGCGGAAGATGAAGAAGAAGGGGTGGACGAACCATGAATAATCGTGGAGGAGCAACTCGAAGCCCGCACGGTTTCAGGGGATGGAGGACGGCTCGATGAGCGAAGGCCTCGGCAAAAAGGCTGGGCAGACCTACCGTGCCCATAAGACAGCCGCGCTCGACCGCGACGAATTCCCCGCGCTCGCGGAGAAATACCTTCCGATTGTTAAGAACGAGGTTCTGCGCTTCAAAATGCGCTTGCCGAAACAGGTCGAGGTGGAAGACCTGCAGGGAGCCGCCCTGAGCGGATTGATGCGCGCGGTGGAAAAGTGGGAACCCTGCGACGAAGCGACCTTTGGCGCCTATGTCCGGCAGCGCGTCCGCGGTGCCATCCTCGATGAATTACGTCGATTGGATCAGATGTCGCGCTCCGTCCGCAAAAAGGCACGCCTGTACGATGAAACCGTGCGCAGGATTGAGCAGCGCGAAGGACGGGTTGCCGGCGAGGAGGATATTCGCCGTGAACTTGGATATTCCCGCGAAGCCTTCGCGGACCTTCTCATGGAATTGCGTCCGGTCAGTTTTCTCTCCTTCGATGAGCAGTACGAGGATGGCCGCGGTCCCCGCTATCGGGAGGAACTGGACGATCCCAACGCCACCAGCATTCCGGAAAAGGTGGAATCCCGGGAAATGGTGGAGTTATTGAGGACGCGGCTGCAGGAATTGCCAGAAAACGAAAGGAAAATTCTGCACATGTATTATTTCCGCGACTTTCGGCTCGGTGAAATCGCGGAGGCCTTCGGGCTGAGCGAATCCCGTATTTGTCAATTGCATACCCACGCCATCCGCGGGTTGCGGGTTTATCTTGGCAAACGGATGGAAGGCTAACAAAGAATGCGAAAGACATGGTACTTGTAATCGGAATGATCATCGTCATTGGCTCCGTGGTGATCGGGCTGAATCTCGGCGGCGCGAGCATCCTCGTTCTTCTCCACCTGAGCGAGTTTGTCGTTGTGCTCGGCATCAGCCTTGGTGTCATGATCATCGCCAGCCCCCTCTCGACCCTGAAAGCCATCGTCCGCAAAACGGTCATTGCTTTCAAAGGCGGCCCCTTGTCGAAAAGCGCTTACTCCGATGTCATGCAGATGCTGTACCAGTTTTTCATGCTCGCACGGAAAGAGGGGCTCCTCGCTCTCGAGGATCACCTCGCCGACTTGCCCAACAGCGAGATCTGCAAGCAGTATCCGTCCTTCCTGAAACACGAGCGGGCCCAGCATTTTCTCTCCGACAGTCTTCGACCGATCGTGGACGGGCGGGTTAAGCCCGACCAGCTGCGCGGGATCGTTGATGCGGAGTTGGCTTCGCTCCGCAAGGAGGCGGAACAGCCGGTCAACGTTCTCGGCCTGGTGGGGGACTCCTTTCCGGGAATCGGTATTTGCGCGGCCGTGCTCGGCATTATCATTACCATGGGGAGTGTGGCTGAAGGAGCCGAGACGGTTGGCTACAAAGTGGCCGCCGCCCTGACCGGGACCTTCCTCGGAGTTTACGGGGCCTACGGATTTATCAATCCCCTCGCGGCGCTGATCGAGAAGAACAACGAGGCCGAGGAGCGGTACTACAATCTTATGGCCGAGGCCATCGTCGGGTTTGCCATGGGACTGGCGCCCCTTATGGCCGTGGAGATGGGCCGTCGCTCCCTTCTCGATGCGGAGCGTCCGGGATCCGACGAACTGGAAGGAGAACTGAAGGCCCTTAAGGTTCCGGCCCGCTGAAGCCATGGCGAAACACGGAGGAGCATGGAAGGTTGCCTACGCGGACTTCATCACGGCGATGATGGCCCTCTTCATGGTGCTCTGGATTCTCGGAACGGAACAGGAACTTCTGGAGAATATGCAGGAGTATTTCCGCAACCCTCCCTCGCCATGGGACCGCGAATCCGGCAGATACATGATGGACCTAGGTGAGTACAGTACCCTCTCCTCGGCGGAACACGAGGACAACAGCTTTTTCGAGGAAGTCGATCCGGCGATATTGCGCGGTATCGTGGAAGAATTGTACAGCCTCCTTGAAATTGATATGGAGTCGAAAGACAGGCCGCCCGTGGAGATGGTCCTGACCTCCGACGGTCTGCGCATGATCATCTTCGACCGTCCGGAAACGCCTTTCTTCAAGAATGCCGGAACAGAACTTACTCAGTGGGGCGAATTCCTTCTGCAGAACCTTGCCTGGCTCCTCTCCCGCTACAATTTCCAAGTGGAAATCGAGGCACACAGTGAGCGCATGGAGGTGCCGGACGAACAATCGGGGCCCGGGCAGTACGGGCCATGGGATTTATCCATCGATCGTGCCAACGAGGTCCGTCGCAACCTCGCCTTTTTCGCCGGGGGAGAAATCGGTATCCGCCGCGTGAGTGGATACGGTGCCACCCGTCCGCTCGAGGAGGATGCGGGCAAGGGGCGGACCCAACAGCGGGTGACCATTTCCCTTTCCGTTCCCACTGCGACCGAGCCTCCGAAGGTCAACCGCATCCCGCAGGAACCCGTCGAATGAGACCTTTCAAGAACGAGCCAGTCGCGAAAGGCAAAGCCGACCGGAAAAAGGAAAATAACGCCGGGGCAACTGCGGCAAAAGGTTCCGGATTTCAGCCCCTTGGGCAGGCTTTAAAACAGTCGGTCGACTCGGAAGGGAAAGGAAGCTTCGAGCTGGCCGAAGGCCACGAGAAGAAGGTGGAAACTGTTGAAGAAGAGGGTGTTGTTAAAAAAATCGTCGTCCGCTGCTCCTGCGGTGAAGTTATGGAAATCGACTGTCGGTACGGGGATTGAGACTGCTTGGCACGAGGAGTGCTTAGGAATAGAGTGTTATGAGCATCGAACTGTACACGGGAGCCGCCCAACTGCATACCTTGGAACAGTGGCAGGCGAATATTGCCCACAATCTTTCCAACAGTGAGACCCCGGGCTTTCAGCAGAGCCGTTTCGAGATCCGCGGCCACCGGCCCGCGGAAATTCAAAACGCCGAGGCTTCCGGAGACGTCGTAACGGCTTTTCCCCTCGGTCGGACCCGCCAGCTCTTTGGCGCAGGTGAATTGCAGGTAACGGGCAACCCCTACGATTTCGCCATCCAGGGAGAGGGCTTCTTTGCCGTGCGTACTTCGCAGGGACAAATGCTGTACACCAAGGACGGCGAATTCCACCCCAATGCCCAGGGAGTGCTGGTCAACAAAGTGGGATATCCGGTCCTCAGCGGCGGGGAGGAAATTCAAATCCGCATGGATGAAGGACCTGTCTCCGTGGCCGAGGACGGGACCCTCAGCCAGAATGGACGGGAAATTGCCCAGCTGAGTGTTTTCCGTGCGAACTCTCCGCAAAACCTTTCTCGGGGCAACGGGAGTTATTTCATGGACCTGCGCGATGAGGCCGGCATGGAGGAAGTGGAACAGCCCACAGTTCTCCAGGGACAGTTGCAGATGAGTTCGGTGCAGCCCCTGCGGGAAATGGTGTCGATGATCAAAGCGGCGCGAGCTTACGAAATCACTCAGAAAATGGTGCAGTCGGAGGACCAGCGTTTGGAACAGGCCATCCAGACCTTTTCCGTCTGAAACGGATACCAGCAAAGAAAGGAACCATTATGAGCTTATCCCTCTACACTGCGGCAACGGGCATGGAAGCCCAGCAAATGCAATTGAATACTATTTCAAACAATCTTGCGAACGCCAACACGACCGGGTTCAAACGCGGGAAAATCGAATTTCAGGACATGCTGTATCAATCCCAGCGCGAGGCGGGCGCGCAAACGAGTGACGGCAACAGTCTCCCCTCCAGCGTTGAAATGGGCAATGGCACACAGGTGGTCTCGACCGCCCGTGTCTTTACGCAGGGTTCCCTTACGCAAACCGGCGAGCAGATGGATATAGCCCTCGACGGGAATGGATTTCTCGAAGTGCAACTTCCGGACGGCCGCACCGCCTACACCCGTGATGGCGCCCTCAAGATAGGCCCGGATGGTCGCATAATGACCAGTAACGGATTTCCCGTCCTGAGCAATTTCCAGCCCCTGCCGGACGGGGTTGAGAATGTCACCGTTACACAGTCCGGCCAGGTCACGGTGCGGACCGCCGAAGGGGAACAGAATTTCCGTATCCAGTTGGCGCGATTCAACAATCCGGGCGGCCTCCGGAGTATGGGAGGCAACCTCTACATGGAAACCGCCGGCAGCGGACCGGCCGAGTTAGGCAACCCGTCGGAAAACGGCTTCGCCCGTATTGTGCAGGGACATCTCGAATCCTCGAACGTCAATATTGTCGAGGAGATGGTCAATATGATCACCGCACAACGGGCTTACGAGATCAATTCCAAGTCCATCCAGTCCTCGGACCAGATGATGCAGACCGTGGCGCAGTTGAAACGCTGAGCGGGCTCCTTATGAAAGCAGCTTTTTCCATCGTTATTTTGTGCGCGCTGATGGGGGCGGGCGGTCTGGCAAGGGCCGAGTCCCCGGTGAGCCTGGTCGATATTCTCGCTCCCGTGGACAGCCTCCCCGCGGAGCGGAGGGATCGCACGCAAAACGGCGGTGCCTCCGGAAATGAACAGGAGGGCAAGGAAATATCATCGCCGCGGCGGTTGAAACCTGGTCAGGTGCTGGACCGTCTCGCTTCGAAATTGCGCGAGGGACGTCCGGACCGGCAGGAACTGCAGCTCCGGGCGCCGAACCCGGGGGAATGGCCAAGAATGCATCTTACCGGTGGAACGGCCTGGGAAGTGGACTGCCATACGGCCTTTTCCCCGGAACCGGACGGCAAATGGATGCCACGACTTTCCGTCCTCGAAGAGGGGAGGCGCATCTACAGTTTCCGGCTCGAAGTCGAGGTTTCCCTCTACCGGGAAGTCTGGACGACGAGCCAGCGTCTGGAACGCGGGCAGAGCCCGACGACAGATCTGCTGAAGCCGGTCGTGCGCAACCTCTACGAGCGACACATCCGACCCATTCCCGTCGGGGAGGACCTGTCCGGTTTCGAGGTGCTGCGAACCCTTCCCGCAGGAAGGATCCTCGAGTGGGGGGATCTTCGGGAGCGGCCTCTGGTAAGGCGCGGAGAAATCATCAAGGTCATCGTGGAGAAGGGCGGCATGAACATCGTCATGCGGGCCCGGTGTCTTGACGACGGGGCGCGGGGAAAGGAAGTGAATGTGCGAAATCTGGATACAAGGCACGAATTCGCGGGAACAGTTGTGGGCCGGAACCAGGTAAGGTACCGGCCGTGATCTTCGCAGCGGAGGACAGGGACTATGAAACGCAGTATCAAACAATGTGCACTCCTTTCCGTCTGGGCGGCAGCAGGGCTTCTTTACGCCGATGGCGAAGGATCTCTGTGGGATCAGGACAGGGTCCGCGGCAGCATGTATTCGGACAAGATTGCCACCGATGTGGGCGATATCGTGACCATCGTTGTGCAGGAAAGAGCGGAAATTTCCGCTTCCAAGTCCAGCAGCACCGACAAAAGCAGCCAGGTGGCGGATCAGATCAGCAAGCTGATCAACGCCATTGAGATCGACGGAGAAACGCCCGGCCTTGACTGGGAATCCGCGAGCGATTTTGAGGGATCGGGGGAAATCTCCAACTCCCAGTCTGCGGAGTCGAGATTATCGGTTGTCGTGATTGATCGCCTGCCGAACGGAAATCTCGTTATTGAGGGAATGCGGAAAGTAACGATGGCCAACGAAGTCAACTTCGCCGTTCTTCGCGGCTTTATCCGGCCGACGGATGTTCGCGCCGACAATACCATTCTGTCCTCCCGCGTCGCCGACGCCCAGATCGACTTTGTCGCCGAGGGTGCATTGACCGAGGCTCAGCGGCAGGGCTGGCTCAACCGTCTCTACAGCTTTATCAATCCCTTTTAATGCCATGGGTAATCGGGTTCCGGCAGTATTTTTTTTCCTTCTTCTGATGGCCGTCTGCGCTCTAGATGCAGCTTCCCGGATCAAGGACCTCGCGACCCTGGATGGAAGGCGCGACAACCAACTGGTGGGTTATGGACTCGTCGCAGGCCTTGCCGGGGATGGGGACAGCACGCAGGCCGAGTACACCGTGCAGAGTATCGCAAACGCCCTCAAGCGGTTCGGGGTCAATATCCCCGCTGATGATCTGCGCTCCAACAATGTGGCAGCCGTCATGGTCACGGTCGACCTACCGGCCTTTTCCCAGCCGGGAACGCGACTGGACGTGGTCGTCTCCTCCCTCGGGGACGCGGAAAGCCTGAAGGGCGGCGTCCTTCTGCAGACGCCCCTCCTCGGTGCGGATGACAGCGTTTATGCCGTTGCCCAAGGCTCGGTACTGGTGGGGGGCTTCTTTGCCGGCGGGGACGACGCCTCCGTACAGAGGAACCATCCGACCGTCGGAGCCGTTCCCTCGGGGGCGATTGTCGAAAAGACCATCCGTACCTCGGTCGTGCGCAATGGTGCCCTGAACTTTCTCCTTCGGGAACCGGATTTCGCCACAGCCGTGCGGATGGCGGAACGCATCAATTCATTTTTTCCCGGGGCGGCGAAAGCCGATTCCCCCAATAAGGTGCGGGTGTTGATTCCCTCCGAATACGAAAGCAATAAAATGACCTTTATCGCCTCTGTTGAGGCCATCGAGATGGAGCCGGATGTGCTCGCCCGGGTTGTCATGAATGAACGCACGGGTACCATCGTCGCGACCTCAAAAGTTCGCCTTTCCGAGGCGGCGGTGAGCCATGGCAACATTACTGTGAACATCGCCCGGACGCCGTTTGTCAGCCAGCCGCCCCCCCTGTCGGAAGGGGAGACGGTGGAGGGCGATTTCACCGACCTTGAGGTGGTGGAAAGCCAGGGAGGATTCTCGCAATTGCCCGACACCCCCACCTTACGGGACCTGACCCGCACGCTGAACTCCCTCGGCGTTGGTCCGCGGGATATGATGGTCATCCTCCAGGCCCTCAAGCAGGCAGGGGCTCTTCATGCCGAACTTGTGATACAGTAATCATGATTAGCGGAGCAGAGACTCAATCCCTTGAAGCCCAGGTCGCCCTCCTGAGCAGGCCTTCAAGCCTCGATACCGGGCAGGATCTGGCGAAGACCACGAAGGAGTTCGAATCGATCTTTCTTCGCAAGTTTTTAGGCGATGCTCTAAAGCCGATGCTGCATTCCACTCCCGGTGCCTCGGCTCCCGGGGCGGGAATTTACCGTTACATGATGACCGATGCCCTGGCGAGCCAGTTGTCCGAGAGCGGAGATTTCGGCTTTTCCTCCCTGCTGCAGATGCAATTGGCCGGGAAAGGCGAATCCCGGCCGGAAACCCCCGCTGCTGTTTCCCAACCGCCAACGGAAGGGGACGAATGAACCCGATGGAAGAGGATTGGAACCGCCTTGCGGAGTTGCTTCGCGAGGAAATCGGTGGCTACGGAAACCTTTTCCACCTGCTCGAGAAACAGCGTGATTCGCTGCTCCAGCGCGACATTGATGCCCTCTGGAGCAGTATCGAGGGGATCAACGATCTGAGCAGCGAGCTTCACAACCTGAAGAGGGAACGGGAAGCCTTTGTCCGCAGGATGGGGGAGGAAGCGGCCCTCCCCGATGTTCCGACCGTGCGCGGCCTGTTGGACCACTTCGCCCCGGAAAGTAAACCGATGCTCAGCGGACTTGTCGAGGAGGTCAATCGGCTCGTGCAGAAGAGCAAGCACCATCTTCAGCGCAACCACATGCTCCTCCGCCGTTCCCAGGAGATCGGCAGGAATTTCCTGCATGTGCTGAATCCGGAGAGCGCGCGCGGATCGCTTTACCGGCGAAATGGATCAGCGGCGACGGCGGGGGAGGCGGACCTCTTTTCACGGTATGTGCAAAAGGCATGAGCAGAAAGCGAATCAGCGTATGGAAAGGAGTGGGTTATGGCGGGAATTCTGAGTAGCCTGTCCGGGGCCGCCAACGCCCTGCAAACGCACAGCCGGTCCGTTGAACAGACCGGTAAGAACATCGCCAATGTCAATAATCCGGATTACGCGCGGCAACGCGTCCTCACGGGTAATTTTGGTTCGCACCGGACCTCGTTCGGGGTGGACTCCGGCAACCTTGTCACTCTGGGGATCGAACAAGTGCGGGACCGGTTTATCGACCGCCAGATCCTCGGGGAACGATCCTACCAGAGTGAGTTGGAAAACCGGGAGTTTCGCCTGCGACAGGCTCTGGCCAACCTTGGCGACAACATTGACCGCGCCGGCGATGCCCAGTTTGTCAACGACATCGCGCAGCAGGGCGGCGGTCTGCGGGGGGCCATCGACGGATTTTTCAATTCCTTCGAGGCCTTCGCCGCCCGTCCCGGTGACGCCACTACCCGCCAGGTGGTCGTTCAGGAAGCCAAAGCCCTGGTGGATACCTTCCACCGTGTCGACGGGCGCTTTACCCTGCTGGGCAACGAGCTGGATCAGCAGATCGAGGATGAAGTAGGTGCCTTGAACACCCGGCTGCAGGAGTTGCAGGGACTCAACCGCGAAATTGCCCGCATGGAGATCGGCAAGCCGGGTTCCGCGCTCGACCTTCGCGATCAGCGGCAGGCAAAACTGGAAGAGATCGCGGCATCCGCCTTGATCGAAGTCAGCGAGGTGGGAGAATCCCTCGGC
Organism: uncultured Puniceicoccaceae bacterium; assembly: GCA_964345345.1. GTDB lineage: Bacteria > Verrucomicrobiota > Verrucomicrobiia > Opitutales > Oceanipulchritudinaceae > Oceanipulchritudo. The sequence goes on from CAYFRH010000004.1 coordinate 55,252, forward strand.
CAGATTTCCCTCGGTATGCGGGATACGGAAGGGGGGCTGGTCGAACTGGTGGGCCCGGGGAAGGCGGTTCGCGAACTGCGCTTCAATCAGGAATCACGCCGCTTCGAGGTCAGCGGTACCGGCGAGGAGCTGCAGATGGAGTCCGGAAAACTGTCCGCCCTCCAGGACGTTCGTGACGGCGCCATCACCGTTGTCCGCGAGGATCTCGACCGCCTGGCCAACACCTTGGCGACAGAGGTGAACAGCCTTTACTATCAGGCCTATGCCCCTTCCCGGGGCGTGGATCCCGAAATCCCGGAATCCGCTTTCTTCCAGCAGCCGATACCACCACCCGGAGCAGGTGCGGCAGAGGATGGCGTTACCGCGGCCACGATCGAGCTCTATCACCGTCCTTCGGACCCGGACACGGTCCTCCTGCACCAGCCGCTGACGGCAGAAAGCCTCCGTTCCTCGGAATCCGACCTTACCGGGGCCAATGATCTGGCCATGGCCATGGGTGACCTTGCAACAAGGCAGTTTTCCGAACTCGGCAACCTCCA